>NZ_JBEYYJ010000002.1:329249-466241 GCF_040645475.1 Streptomyces sp. NPDC046759
TCGCCCGGATCGACGCGGACGCCGTCCTGGCCCGTACCGATCCGGACGCGTTTCTCGACCGTGTCGACCTGGACGCGGTCCTCGCCCGGGTGGACCTGGACGCCGTGGCGGACCGGGTGGACGTCGACCGGATCGCCCGGCGGATCGATCCGGACGCGCTGCTGGCGCGGGTGGACCTGGCGGCGTGGGCCGAGCAGGTTCTGGAGGAGCTGGACGTCGGGCGGATCGTCCGGGACACCGGTGGCAGCATCACCGCCGAGACGCTCGACGCGTTCCGCGAGCGGAACGCCCGGGCCGACGGGTTCGTCGACCGGATGACCGACCGGCTGCTGCATCGCCACGGGCCGGACGAGGCGGGCAGGAGGGGGAAGGCGCCATGACCTCGGTGACCCGCACTCGGGGCCAGGTGGCCGTCCAGGGGCTGCCGGCCGGGATCGTCACCCGCCTCGTGGCGGCCGGCATCGACCTGCTCGTGGTGCTCGCGACGGTCGCGGCCCTCCATCTTTCCTACGCGGCACTGAGGTACCTCCTGTTCGGGCCGCCGTTCGCACTGCCCGAACTGGGTGCGTGGGGCGCCGCGGGATACGGCTGCGCCCTCATGGCCGGCTATCTCGCGGTCGGCTGGGGCACGGCCGGGCGGACCGTCGGAGACACCATGATGGGAGTGAGGGTGACCGCCCGTTCGGGAGCCGTCCTCACCCCCGTCGCCGCGGTGCTGCGGGCCGTCCTGTACGTGGTCTTCCCGCTCGGCCTGCTGTGGGTGGCCGCCGGCCGGCGCCGGGCCTCCGTGCAGGACCTCCTGGTCGGCAGTGTCGTGGTGTACGACTGGTACGGCCACGCCGGGACCGCCGTGCCCCGTCCGCCCGGCCGGACCGGGGACCGGTGATCACCGGCCGTTCCGGGCCGAACCGCCGTCCCGGAGGAGCGGTTCCACGTCACGGGGAAGCGGTGCCCACCGGCGCACCCTCCGCCCCCGGGCGGGGCGCGGCCACGGGGGCGCAGGCCCAGCGTGAGCGGGTGGCCGGTGGCGTCGCCCGCCCCTTGCGCGAGGCCCGCTTCCGAGCGCATAGGCTAGGGGCCCGCTCAGCCTCGTACCGGAGATCTTGGGGAGAACCAGATGGCACCCGGCCTTCCTGCCGCCATGGACCGACCGCACTTCATCGGCATCGGCGGCGCCGGGATGTCCGGGATCGCCAAGATCCTCGCCCAGCGCGGGGCACGGGTGGCCGGCAGCGACGCCAAGGAGTCGGCGACCGCGGAGGCGCTCCGTGCGCTCGGGGTGACCGTGCACATCGGGCACGCGACCGAGCACCTCGCCGACGACGCGAGCTGTGTCGTGGTGTCCTCGGCGATCCGCCAGGACAATCCCGAGCTGGCCCGCGCCGCCGAGCTGGGCATCCCCGTGGTGCACCGCTCCGACGCCCTCGCCGCGCTGATGGAGGGGCTGCGCCCGATCGCCGTGGCCGGAACCCACGGCAAGACCACGACCACCTCGATGCTGGCCGTCTCCCTGACCGAGCTGGGCCTGAAGCCGTCGTACGCCATCGGCGGCGACCTCGACGCCCCCGGCTCCAACGCGCTGCACGGCGAGGGCGACATCTTCGTCGCCGAGGCGGACGAGAGCGACCGCAGCTTCCACAAGTACGCGCCCGAGGTCGCCATCGTCCTCAACGTCGAGCTGGACCACCACGCCAACTACGCCTCGATGGGCGAGATCTACGAGTCCTTCGAGACCTTCGCCGGGAAGATCGTCCCCGGCGGCACGCTGGTCGTCTCCGCCGACCACGAGGGCGCGCGGGAGCTGACCCGGCGGCTCGCGGGTTCCGTGAGGACGGTGACGTACGGCGAGGCCGAGGACGCCGACGTGCGGGTGACGGCCGTCGTACCGCAGGGGCTGAAGAGCCGGGTCACCGTGATCCTCGACGGGCAGGAGCTGACCTTCACCGTCTCCGTGCCCGGACGGCACTACGCCCTCAACGCCGTCGCCGCGCTCACCGCCGGTGCCGCGCTCGGCGTCCCGGCCGTCGAGCTGGCGCCCGCGCTCGCCGCCTACACCGGGGTCAAGCGGCGCCTGCAGCTCAAGGGCGAGGCCGCCGGAGTGCAGGTGATCGACTCCTACGCCCACCACCCCACCGAGATGACCGCGGACCTGGAGGCCATGCGCGCCGCCGCCGGCGACTCCCGCATCCTCGTCGTCTTCCAGCCGCACCTGTTCTCCCGCACCCAGGAGCTGGGCAAGGAGATGGGCCAGGCCCTCGCCCTCGCCGACGCCTCGGCGGTGCTGGACATCTACCCGGCCCGCGAGGACCCGATCCCGGGCGTGACCAGCGAGCTGATCATCGGTGCCGCGCGCGCCGCGGGCGCCGACGTCACCGCCGTACACGACAAGGCCGGGATCCCCGGGGTGATCGCGGGAATGACGAAGCCCGGCGATCTCGTTCTCACCATGGGCGCGGGCGACGTGACAGACCTGGGCCCGCTGATCCTGGACCGCCTGTCGCAGTAAAGGGGCTGAGGCTCATGTCGTACGACGTCGAGAAGCCGGACGAGCAGTGGCGCGCGGAGTTGAACCCGGCCGAGTACGCCGTGCTGCGCCAGGCCGCCACCGAGCCGGCCTTCACCGGTGAGTACACCGACACCAAAACCAAGGGCGTCTACGCCTGCCGCGCCTGCGGTGCCGAACTGTTCACCTCGGGGACGAAGTTCGAGTCGCACTGCGGCTGGCCGTCCTTCTACGACCCCAAGGACACCGACGCGGTCGAACTGATCGAGGACCGCTCCCACGGCATGGTCCGCACCGAGGTGCGCTGTGCTCGCTGCGGGTCGCATCTCGGTCATGTGTTCGAGGGGGAGGGGTATCCCACTCCGACGGACCAGCGGTACTGCATCAACTCGATCTCGTTGCGTCTGGCGCCGGACGAGGAGTGACGGGACGGAACCCGCGCTGAGGCGCCGTTGCCCGGAGGCCGGTGTCAGGCAGCCAGGACCTGGGTGGTCCTGGCTGCCGCACGGCGGTCCGCACAAAGCTGTTCCAGGAGGGCGTCGGCGGCGATGAGGGCCTGATCCACCGACTGGGTGCCGGTCATGACGCACAGCGTGTAGGAGGTGTCCTCCAGTTCCCGGCTCGAGTGACCGGTGGGCTGCAGGTCATGGCGGAAACGGGCCTCGGCGAAGCGGGCCAGCACGGTGCGCAGTTCCTTCTCCGCAGGCAGCAGCACAGCAACAACCTCTCTCGACAGGCGGGCCGTTCCGTCGGGCCCGCGGCAACTGCGAGCGCGCACCCGCCATCGTGCTCGCACGCTCTGGGCGCGATGCGAGGTGCCGCCGCAGCCGAAAAGGAGCAGATGCCTCCTTTGGAGGAGCAGAACGCCTCCTCCGGCGAGTCGTTTGCCCCCGACAGATCACCGTATGCACGGCTGCTGCCGCGGGACGGCTGCTGTCATCCGCCGAAGCACACGACCGGGGCCGAAGCACACGACCGGGTCAGTCGCCGACGGCTCGGACGACGTCCTGTGGGTCCAGGCCGGTGAGTTGGGCGATGCGCGGCGCGGGGATGCCGGCGGTGAGGGGGCGGTGGACGAGCGCCTGCCAGTCCTGGGTGGTGTCCCGGAAACCGAGCAGCTCGGACTCCATGTCCGTCACCGACCTGGGCGCACACGCGTGCTCCACCCGCAGCGTCTCCTCCTCGCTGAGGGGGACCGGCAGTCGCTCGGCCCCCTCGGGGACGAGCACCTCGGCTCCCGCCGGGACGACCCTGACCCGCTCCGAAGAACGGGGGATCCCGTGGGCGTGAAGCCAGCCCAGCACCGCTGGGCTCTCGGCACACTCCAGCTCGCCGACCGCGGACAGGGCCGCACCCACAAGCGGATGGCGCTCAGGCACAACGAACAGCAAGGCATCGTCGGCCATAGCCTGACACCCCTCTCGGAGAAGCTGGGCAGGGACCTCATCACTACCCCCTCGCAACGCGCTGTGCCCGCATCGGCATCGCCCACTCACTCAGAGGATGGCCGGGCGGACTGCATGGACGCATTCCCGCGCCACGCACCCCCGTACGGAGGGCACCACTCCGGGAAGGGAACGCTGCCCGCGCGTTCGTACGGTCGTGGGTGTACAGGCAGGATGAAGGGGTACACGCGGCGCTGTCGGCCCGTGCGGGCGGGCAGCGGCGCTTGGCTTCGATCTCGGGAGGGGAAACGTTATGGCGTTCACCAGTACGGCGGCGACGGAAACGCAGACCAGCGAGCTGCCGGAAGTCGCCGATCCCTCTCAGGTGGCACCGAAGGACGCCCGCGAGCTGTCGCGGCTGTTCTTCAGGCAGTTGGCGGTGCTCGAGGAGGGCACGCACGAACACAGCTACGCCCGCAACACGCTGATCGAGATGAACATGTCCCTGGTCCGCTATGCGGCCGGCCGGTTCCGCAGCCGGGGGCCGGAGGAGATGGAGGACATCGTCCAGGTCGGCATGATCGGCCTGATCAAGGCGATCGACCGGTTCGAGCTGTCACGGGAGGCGGAGTTCACCTCCTTCGCCATCCCCTACATCGTGGGTGAGATCAAGCGTTTCTTCCGCGACACCACCTGGGCCGTGCATGTGCCGCGCCGGCTGCAGGAGGCCCGCGTCCAACTGGCCCGGGCCACGGAGGAGCTGCGCAGCCGCCTGGACCGCAATCCGACGGTCAAGGAACTGTCGGAACTGATGAGCCTGCCCGAGGAAGAGGTACGAGAGGCCCGGCTGGCCGCCAACGGCTACAACTCCGCCTCCCTGGATGCAGCGATCGGCACCAGCGAGGACGGCGAAGCCGCCCTGCAGGACTTCATCGGCGTCGAGGACGGAGCACTGGAACTGGTCGAGGACTTCCACGCCCTCGCTCCACTGATCGCCGAACTCGACGAGCGGGACCGGCGGATCATTCACATGCGGTTCGTGGAGGAGCTCACCCAGGCGCAGATCGGCGAACACCTGGGGGTGTCCCAGATGCACGTCTCCCGGCTGCTCTCGCGCTGCCTGGCCCGCTTGCGGGAACGCATGCTCATCACCGAGTGATGAGGGGCCCTTCCCTGCGGGGAGGCCTGGTATCGACGGTGACCTGACACACACTGACTTCCCCCGCGGGGCTCGGCCGTCACCGGCCGGGCCCCGCAGGCGCAGGCACATCCGGACGAGCGGGCGACGGGCCGCAACAGGAACCGCGCCGCCTTTGGCCCTGTCGCCGCTCCCGACTCATCCCTGGCCGCTGGTGCCGTCCCGAGCGGGTGCGGGCGGCTGGAAACAGGCGCTGACGTTCTTGCCGCGAGGGCACGGATAGGCCTCCCAGTCATCGGCGAGGGCATCGACCAGGAGCAGCCCCCGTCCTCCGAGGGCACCGTCACCGGCGTGGCGTTGTTCTGGCAGCCGGGTCGAGCTGTCGTGCACGGTCACGTGCAGGCACTCCTCGTCCCAGGTGAGGATGAGCTGCGCGGCGCTGCGGGCGTGGACGTGCGCATTCGTGATCAGCTCGGACACGGTCAACACGACCGCGTCCACCAGATCCGGCGCGGTCCGCTCCCAGCCGAGCGACGCCACGTGCGCACGCGTCCAGTCCCTGGCCGCCTTCACCCCACTGCTGACCGGCAGCGAACGCGCCCATCCCACGGCTCTCAATGACGAGTTCCGTTCCACTGTCCCTCCTTCGATCGCCCACCGTGCTTGTTTCGTCTGCCCGCTCGTCGGGAGACACAACGTGAGCCGAGGCGAACGACACGAGACGCGTGCGAGGCCGAGACGCGTGCGAGCCCGAGACGCGTGCGACGGCCGACGACACGAGTCGTGGGCACTGCCTTCTGACCCGGCCGTGACCGCCCCGCCGAAGCCCGTTCGTGAGGGTGAAAGTGAAGGTGACGGGCGGGGCACGGGGTGCTCGAGAGCCGTGTCGGGGCGGTGGTCGGTGCCTGAGAGACTGGCGGGTATGGACATCGCTCGCAGGAACAACGTCACCGTCACCGGCAACCCGCACGGGTCTGAGGTGGTGCTGGCTCATGGGTTCGGCTGTGACCAGAACATGTGGCGGTCGACGGTGCCTGCCCTGGCCCGTGAGCACAAGGTCGTGCTGTTCGACTACGTGGGTTCGGGCCGCTCCGACTCGTCCGCGTTCTCGGAAGGCCGTTACGCCTCTCTGGACGGGTACGCCCGGGACGTGGTGGAGGTGTGCGAAGCACTCGACCTGCGCGATGCGGTGTTCGTGGGCCATTCGGTCAGCGCGATGATCGGGGTGCTGGCCGCCGGCCTGGCTCCGGAGCGGATCGGTGCGCTGGTGATGCTCGCGCCGTCTCCGCGGTACATCGACGACGACGGTTACCGGGGCGGCTTCAGCGCAGAGGACATCGACGAACTGCTGACGTCGCTGGAGTCGAACTACCTGGGCTGGTCGGCGGCGATGGCTCCGCTGATCATGGGGAACCCCGAGCGGCCCGAACTCGGCGAGGAGCTGAAGAACAGCTTCTGTGCCACCGATCCGGACATGGCGCGCGTCTTCGCCCGGACCACGTTCCTGTCGGATTCCCGGGACGATCTGAGGAGAGTGAAGGTGCCGACGCTGGTGCTGGAATGCACCGACGACGTCATCGCCCCCCGGGAGGTCGGCGCCTTCGTCCACGAGGCGATACCCGGCTCGTCGCTGGTCACCTTGGAGGCGACCGGGCATTGCCCGCATCTGTCCGCGCCCGAGGCCACCAATGAGGCGCTCATGGACTTCCTGGCGGGTCTGCGATGATGTGTCGCGCCGACCAGCAGCCCGACTCGCAGGACGCCGACGACGAAAAGCGGGCGGACGCGGCGTTCGCCGCACTGCTGGAGGACAGCGCAGAGGACCTGTACGAGTCCGCGCCGTGCGGCTATCTGTCCACCCTGATGGACGGCACCATCGCGAAGATCAACAGCACCCTGTTGGACTGGCTCGGCCTGGAACGGCAGGCGGTCGTGGGCCGGATGCGGTTCGTCGACCTGCTGACCGTGGGCGGCAAGCTGTACCACGAGACCCACTTCGCGCCGTTGCTGCGGATGCAGGGCGAGATCAGCGGGATCGCCCTGGACATCAAGCAGGCGGGCGGCGGCCGCATACCCGTGCTGGTCTCCTCGGTGGTCAAGCACGGCAGTACCGGCGAGCCACTGCTGATCCGCACCACCGTCTTCGACGCCCGGGACCGCCGCGCCTACGAAGAGGAACTCCTGCGCGGCCGGAAGGCGGCCGAGGAAGCGCGCAGACAGGCCGAAGCCGATCGCGCCCGGCTGCAGGACGCCCTCGCCGTGCTCCAGCAGTCGCTGCTGCCCGACAGCCTGCCGTCGGCGCCGGGCATGGAGACGGCGGCCTCCTACCACACCGCCTCGCCCGACCGGCTCGGCGGCGACTTCTACGACGTCTTCCCCGTCGACGGCAAACGCTTCGCCTTCTTCCTCGGCGACGTATGCGGCAAGGGCCCCCAGGCCGCCGCACTCACCTCACTGACCCGCTACACCCTGCGCGCCGCCGCCCTGCACGACCCCGACCCCGTCGCCGCCCTGACCACCCTGAACAAGGTGCTCCACGAGCGCTACGCCGGCAGCGGCGACCCGCGCTACTGCACCGCCGTCTTCGGCACCCTCGAACCCGACCCCACGACCGGGCAGGTCACCGTTCACCTCGCCTCGGGCGGCCACCCGCCGGTCCTCGTCCTGCGCGGCGACGGCACAGCCGACTACCTGCCCACACCCGGCGGCCTCCTCGTCGGCGTCCTGTCCGAGGCGCGCTTCACCACCGCCACCACCACCCTCGCCCCCGGCGACACCCTCCTGCTCTACACCGACGGCCTCACCGAAGCCCGCACCGGCAAGGACCGCACCACCCTGTACGGGGACGAGGCCCTGCTCGCCTTCGCCACCGACCACGCCGGCGAACCCCCGCGCACCGTCATCCAGGCCCTGACCGCCCTGCTGGACGGCTTCGGCGACGGCCTCGACGACGACACCGCCCTGCTCGCCCTCGGCGTCCCCGCCCGCCCCGCCACCTGCCCTCCGACGAGAAACCCCGAATGAGCCCGCTGAAGATCACCGCCCGAGACGCCATGACCGGTCCCGTTCTGGAGATCATCGGCGAACTCGACTACGCCCACGCCGCCGAGCTGCGCGAACGGCTCACCACCCTCACCCTCGAACCCGGCCAGCGCCTGGTCCTGGATCTGGCAGGCATGGAATTCTGCGACTCCAGCGGCATCACCGCCCTGATCGCCGCCCGCACCCACGCCCACGCGGCGCAGGCGGAGATCGCGCTCGCCGCGGTCCCCGCGCACACACTGCGCGTCCTGCACATCGTCGGCCTCGACCAGGTCTTCGCCCTCCATCCCGACAGCGGCACCGCCATCCGCTCCTGATCGACGGATGTCTTGCGGCCGGTCGCGGCCGATCAGGTGGGCGGCCGCCGCACGACGAGCGGATGACCGGTCGGTCAGACACGCTGGCCAATTGTCGCTCAAAGTAACGGCGTGGTATCACGTTGGCTGACATCATCAACTCCACTCGCGGCAGCTCTCGGCGACGCGTGCGCGGCGAGAGGGCTGGGCGCTGGTGTGACATGTGCCGAGAGGGAGGCCTTTGGGATCCGCACGTTGACGGCGGTCCGGGGTGTCCGTGGAACGTCTTGGGGGCGCCGTCGATGAGTTGGCTGCACCACACCTGGTTGGTCGATTACGCGTTACCCGCTGCGGTGAGCGCGGCCATCGCCTGGGTGGGGCTGGCACGCGAGTTCTCCGGCAAGGGACGGCTGTTGGGCAGCTTCGCGTCGTCCGGTCTGGTGCTGCTCGTGCTGGCGCTGATGGGTGCGGTGGCGGCCGGCGCGGTGGTGCTGCTGCCGCACGCGGCGTCGATCCCTCCGGTGGTTGCGGGCGCGGCGACGGGGGCCACCGCGCTGCCCCGGCGGAAACAGGACGAGACAGCGCAGCCGTACGTCAAGTTCATGACACTCGGCATCGCTCTGGCCAGGGAGCGGCTGGTGCAGCGCGTGCACCTCGACGCCTGTACCTGGTCGGACCGCTTTCTTCGCGGTATCGACACGTCTGCCCAGCTCAGGGTGTTCGTCCACGATCTCAAGCTGTACCTGCTGGAGCGGCATCCGCTCGCCTCCGAGACCAAGGCCATCAACGCCATCTACGCGGACGTGCAGACGGCGATCGACGTGGCGCTGGACGTGCAGACCCGGGTCGCCGAGGCGTGCCGTCAGGCTGAGCGCGAGCCGACGGACGACGAACTCATCGCCCGGCGGCAGGCGTTCGGGACCGCGCTCGCGCAGTGCGGACACCTGCTGCGCTTCGCGTACGTTCACGGCCGCCGGAGCGAGAACGAGGAGCTTGAGGCCCTGTGCGCGAAGGCGACGTCCAAAGACGCGTTCCACAGCCCGGCGCTGCCGTCGCAGCGGCGCTGGTTCGACCGATGGCTCACCCGCTGAAAGAAGGCGGGTCAGCCGTGAGCGGCTACAGCTCTGCGACACGAGCGCCGCTCCCGGCGCTCAGTGATGGGCCGGGAGTCCGCTGCTCCTGACGGGCGACGCATCCGCGCTGCCACGGGCCTTGGCGTCCGTCGGCTGCGGCCGGGCGCAGAAGGTGATCTGGACGTCGGCGTCCAGCGCCTCCGCCACGGCGGCGAGCGTCCGGACCGTCAGATTCGCGTCACCGGACATGATCTGGCTGACCCGGCCGGGGCTGACCCCCATGGCCGCCGCCAGATCGGAGCGGGTCTTGCCCTGCCCTGCCAGCAGGCCGGCCAGCGAGGCCGTCGCCTGCCTCGCTATCCGGGCAGCCGCTAAGTTCGTCCGGCTCTCTTCACGGGCAAAGATGCCCACGATCCACCCCCAACTCATGGAGAGACAAGGCTTGCTGCCACTCCATCAGCATGCCACCTTTAGCTATGACTAAAAACTCGGTTGGTGAGAAATCTACGCGCACCGTTCCCCGCGCGAGGCGCTGACCTGCAGTGGTCCATAGCAAAACTGACACAAAGTCACCCTTTCGGCGGACACCGACCCCGTCGAGCCGGTCGAGGACCGCTTCCACGGCGTGATCCGTGCCGAGGGGTGCTGCCGACGCCCTCCGAGGGGGCTGACTCCGCCGGTGCCCTCCCGGTCGATCAAGGCGCCGGAGGCCGTTTCGAACAATCGGCACTTCGAATCTTGAAAAACGCATGCTTGGCGGGGCCCGTCCGGTCGAAGATGAACGCCATCGGACACCGGAGCGTGGCTCGTGCCATGGCCTGGGGCTGCCGAGGGTGCTGGGATCGCTGAGGCTGGTGCCCCACTCGCTCCGGTTTGAGATTCTGTGAGGGTGTTGGGTGTGGCGCGCTGGATCCAGTCCCGTCGCAGGTCTGTACCTGCTGACAGCGGCCACCACCGCGACGACGGAGACGGCCTCGAGGGCACCGCGGCCTCCGCGAGGACCAAAGGCTCCGCGGAGGCCGCGGAGGGTGTGCCGACTGCCGACGGTGCGGCTGCCGGGGCGTCGCGGAGCGTGCTGCGGGAGGTCCTGGCCGGAATCGGGACGACCCTCGACGAGGCCACGACCTGCGCCGAGCTGACCCGGGCCGCCGTACGGCTGGCCGGCGGAACGGCCGCCGTGATGCGCCGGACCGGCCGGACCATCTCCGGGTACGAGGCGATCACCGGGGACGCCGACGCCCTGCCCGAGGCCCGCTGGGCCGTCGCCGTGGCCCGCGATGCGGGCGTCCCCGAGCTCGGCAGCCAGCCGGAGCCATGGGTGGTGCACCAGGGCGCCGGCAGCGGCCGTGCTGCCCTGTGCGCGCCGCTGACCAGCGGAGACGACGGGTACGGCGTCCTGGTCTGGGCGCGTCACGGACAGCCGCTGAGTGAGGCCGAGGCCGAGCTGCTGAGCATGCTCGCCGAACGTGCCGCCTCCCACATCCGGCACGCCCGTGCCTACGCGAGCGTCAACCAGACCGCCGGCGACCTGCAGCGCGCCCTGCTGGCCGAGCCCGGCCGCCCCCACCCGAACCTCGACATCGCCATCCGCTATCTGCCCGCCGGAGGCGGTGTCCTGGTCGGCGGCGACTGGTGCGAGACGGTACGGCTGCACTTCGGGCGGACCCTGCTGGTCGTCGGTGACGTCATGGGCCACGGCCTGGAGGCAGCCGTCGACATGAGCGCGTACCGTTCCTCGCTGCGCTACATCGCCTCCGCCGACCTGCCCCCGCACCGGGTGCTGCGGCAGATGGACGAGATCGCCTCCCGGGAGGCGGACCTGAGGCCCGCCACCTGTCTGCTCGCCCGCGTCGACCCGGGGCGCGGCCAGGTCACGCTGGCCAGCGCCGGGCATCTGCCGCCCGTGCTCATCACCCGGGACGGCGAGGCCTCGATCGTGCCCGTCCCCGTCGGACCGCCGCTCGGCACCGGGCTCGGCGGCTACGAGTCGGCCACCCTTCCGCTCGCCGAGGCGCAGACCCTGGTGCTGTTCACCGACGGGCTCGTGGAACGCCGCGGTGAGGACATCGACAGCTCCCTGGCCAGGCTGTCCGCGGTCCGCTTCCCCGTCGGCAAGGGCCTGGAGGACGTCCTGGACACCATCCTCGGCCGGCTGGACGCCCGGCACGCGGAGGACGACGTCGCCGCGCTGGCCGCACGCCCGCACGCCCGGGCGGGGGCCTCGGCCGACGCCGCCTCGTCGTAGCACCCGGGTCGTCCGGCGCCCGGGGGCCCGTGTCTGAGCCCGCCCCTGCGGAAGCACTCGTCCGGCCCCTCCTGAGGTGCCGGCCCCCGCCGGCCCTGTCGATACTCGAGTGACAGTCGTCCGACAGGAGATCGACAGGAGATCGACAGCAACGCCGGGCGAAGCTCGTCAGCCAGGACCCGATCAAGGAGCAGCGTCCGTGACGACCCTCCAGACCCGTCCCGCGCCCCCCACGACTTTCCGCCCCCGGACGGTGGCCCGCACCGGGCTGTACGCCCTGCTGGCCGCCAACGCGGCCGTGGTGGCCTGGTTCTTCGCCCGTGCGGGATTCGCCTCGAACACACTGATCGTGCTCGGCCGCCTCGCCGGTCTCTGCGGTGCCCTCCTGATGGCCTTCCAGCTGCTGCTGGTGGCCCGGCTGCCCTGGCTGGACCGCCGGATCGGCATGGACCGGCTCACCTCCTGGCACCGCCGGACCGGCTTCGGCGTCCTGTGGACGCTGCTCACCCACGCGGTGTTCATCACCTTCGGCTACGCACAGGCGTCCTCGATGGACCCGGTGAACCAGCTCGTCAACCTCGCCGAGACCGTCGAGGGCGTGCTGCGCGCCATCGTCGCGCTGTCGCTGATCATCATGGTCGGCGCCGTCTCGGCCCGCTGGGCACGCCGCCGGCTCGCCTACGAGACCTGGCACTTCCTCCACCTGTACACCTACGCGGCCGTGGTCCTCGCCTTCACCCACCAGGTCGCGGCCGGTACGACCTTCACCTCGACGCCCGCCGCGAAGACGTACTGGTACACGCTGTGGGGCAGCGCCCTCGGCTCGGTGTTCCTGGGCCGGCTGGTGCTTCCGGTGTGGCGGAACCTGCGGCACCGACTGCGCGTCTCGGCGGTCGTACCCGAGTCCGACGACGTCGTCTCCGTCTACGTCACCGGTCGTGACCTGGACCGGCTGCCCGCCCGGGCCGGTCAGTTCTTCCTGTGGCGGTTCCTCACCCGGGACCGCTGGTGGCAGGCCAACCCGTTCTCCCTGTCCGCCGCCCCCGACGGCCACACTCTGCGCCTGACCGCGAAGGCGACAGGCGACGGCAGCGCCGCCCTGCGCCTGCTCAAGCCCGGGACCCGCGTGTTCGCCGAGGGCCCCTACGGCGCCTTCACCACGTTGCACCGCACCCGCCCGGAGTCCGTGCTGATCGCCGGCGGCGTCGGCGTCACGCCGATCCGGGCGCTGCTGGAGGACCTCCAGGGGCACGCCGTGGTCATCTACCGGGTGGCCACCGACCGCGACGCCGTCCTCTACGACGAACTGTCCGACCTGGCCATGGTCAAGGGCGCCGAGCTGCACCTGGTGACCGGACCGGTCGTTCCCGACCTGCTCGCCCCGCGTGAACTGGCGCGGCTCGTGCCCGACATCGGCGACCGGGACGTCTTCCTGTGCGGGCCGCCCGGCATGATGGCCGCCGTGCTCCGCAGCCTGGCCGACCTGGGCGTACCCAAGCGGCAGATCCACTTCGAGCGCTTCAGCCTCGCGGGCTGAGAGAGGGCATCCGACCGTGAAGCGTGCCATTCCCGTCTTCGTCCTGACCGTCGCCGGCCTGATACCGGTGTGGCGCTACCACCCGTCGGGCGGGGCCCTCGACACCGCCCTGCCCGCGTCCACGCCTCCTCCCGTGCCGCCTTCCGCTGCTTCGCAGCCCCCGGCAGCCTCCTCGGCCTCCAAGGTCGTCCCGGGCACCGCGGTGAGCACCGAGAAGGGCGTCTTCCAGGTGGAGGTGACCTTCCGGGGCGACCGGATCGCCTCCGTGCGGATGCTGCAGGCGCCGCACCATCCGCAGACCCGATGGGCCGTACCCGAGCTGATCGCGGAGACGCTCAAGGCGCAGAGCGCCCACATCGACACGGTGTCCGGAGCCACGGTCACCAGCCGCGGCTACCGGGAGTCCCTCCAGGCCGCGCTCGACGCCAAGGGCGCCTGAGGTGCGCCGGGTCGAGCACGTCATGGGGTTCCCGGTCTCCCTGCGGATCGACGACATGGGTGACTTCGGCACGGCCGCGGACGAGGTGTTCGCCTGGCTGCGCCACGTGGACGCCCGCTTCAGCCCGTTCAAGCCGGAGAGCGAGGTGTCCCGGTACGGGCGCGGCGAGTTGGCGGCCGACGCGCTGAGCGCGGACCTGACGGAGGTCCTCGGCCTGTGCGAGCAGTACCGGACCGCGACCGGTGGTGCCTTCGACGTGCGGCTGCCCGGCCGGGGCCTCGATCCGTGCGCGGTGGTCAAGGGCTGGTCGGTGCAGCGGGCGGCCGGGCTGCTGACGGCGGCCGGGGCGCGGCGGTTCTGCCTCAACGCCGGCGGTGACGTGGTCGTCTCCGGCGGGCCGTGGCGGGTCGGGGTACGGCATCCGGAACAGTCCGGCCGGCTCTGCGCCGTGCTGGCGGTCACCGACGCGGCGGTGGCGACCTCCGGGCGGTACGAGCGCGGCGACCACATCCTCGACGGCCGCACCGGACGCGCCGCGACCGGGCTGCTCAGTCTCACCGTGGTGGCCCCGACGCTGACCGAGGCGGACGCGACCGCCACGGCGGGCTTCGCCCTGGGCGCCGACGGGCCGGGCTGGGCCGCCGCCCGCGCCGGCTGCGAGGTGTTCGCCGTCGACACCGAACGGCGCGTGGTCCGCACACCGGGCCTGCCGGTGGCGGCGTAACCGGCGCTCGCCCGCCCCGACGCCGGAACACTCGCGGTCTAGACTCTCCCCGCAACGGCCTGCGCAACGACGACCGTGGCCGAAAACGGGCGGAAATCCGCCAAACCCGAAGGGCATTCGGCGTTTTGATACGGATAGAGTCAGTCACGAAGCGGTATCCGGACGGCACGGTCGCGGTCGACCGGCTGTCGCTGGAGATACCGGACCGCGCGATCACCGTCCTCGTCGGCCCCTCCGGCTGCGGCAAGACGACCACCCTGCGGATGATCAACCGGATGGTGGAGCCCACCGAGGGCAGCATCCTCCTCGACGGCGCGGACATCCGGCAGCAGCCGGTCAACACCCTGCGGCGGTCGATGGGTTACGTCATCCAGAACGCCGGACTCTTCCAGCACCGCACCATCCTCGACAACATCGCCACCGTGCCCCGCCTGCTCGGCCGGTCCAGGCAGGAGGCCCGCGCCCGCGCCGCGGAGCTGATGGAGCGGGTGGGGCTGGACGGCTCGCTCGCCAAGCGGTACCCCTACCAGCTCTCCGGCGGCCAGCAGCAGCGTGTCGGCGTGGCCCGGGCGCTCGCCGCCGATCCGCCGGTGCTGCTGATGGACGAGCCGTTCTCCGCCGTCGACCCCGTGGTGCGCAAGGGACTCCAGGACGAACTGCTGCGCATTCAGGACGAGTTGGGCAAGACCATCGTCTTCGTCACCCATGACATCGACGAGGCGATCAAGCTCGGCACGATGGTCGCCGTGCTGCGCACCGGCGGCCGGCTCGCCCAGTTCGCCCCGCCCGCCGACCTGCTCAGCGCACCCGCCGACACCTTCGTGGAGGACTTCCTCGGCGCCGACCGCGGCATCCGCCGGCTGTCCTTCTTCCCGTCCGCAGACCTGGAGCTGCAGACCGCGCCGGTCGTCGCGATCGACGCGGACGCCGCGCAGCTCGCCTCCCGCCGCGAGGCCCCCTATCTCCTCGTCACCGACCTCGACGGCAGACCGCTCGGCTGGAGCGAACCCGACCGGTTCACCGCCGGGACCGTCGACCGGGACCGGCTCATCGACTGCGGAAGACCGTTCGTGCCGGGCACCGACTCGCTGCGCACCGCGCTCGACGGGGCGGTGCTCTCCCCGACCGGCTGGGCCGTCGCGGTGGACGGCGAGGGACGCGCTGTCGGCGTCGTGTCGCAGCAGGTCATCGGCGAGGCCATCCGCGCCGCGCACAGCCGGGTGACGCGCGACGCAGAGGTGAACGCCGCACCATGAACGGCTTCTTCGATCTGCCGAGCGACCTCCAGCACAGCTACCTCGGGCTCGTCGGCCTGCATGTGCGCGAAGGCCTGCTGCCGGTGCTGGCCGCGCTGCTCGTCGCGCTGCCCGTGGCCCAGCTCTGCGTCCGCTTCCGCTGGGTGTACCCACCCGTGCTCGGCATCACCACCGTCCTGTACTCCATCCCGTCGCTGGCCTTCTTCGTCGTCCTCATCGACTACTTCGGGCAGAGCGAGACGACGGTGATGATCCCGCTCGCGGTCTACAGCCTGGTCGTCCTCGTGCCGGGGATCGTGGACGGCGTCCGCTCGGTCCCCGCCGAGACCCTGGCCGCCGCGCAGGCCATGGGCTTCGGGCCCGTACGCCGCTACCTCCAGGTCCAGCTGCCCATCGCCGCACCCGCGATCATCGCGGGCCTGAGGGTGGCGGTCGTCTCCAGTTTCTCCCTGGTCAGCGTCGGTATGCTCATCGGCAACCAGGGTGCGCTCGGCAACATGCTCAACGACGCCACCACCTACCACCGCCCCGCTCTCGCGGTGAACTCGGTGCTGACGACGGCCCTGTTGGGCGTCCTCGCCGACGCCCTGCTGGTCCTCCTGCGCCGCCTGCTCACGCCTTGGATGCCGAGGAAGGGTGCCATCCGGTGAACGTCCTGAACTTCGCGCACGCCTTCTTCAGCGACAGCGCCCACTGGCACGGCTACGACGGCATCCCCACCCGGCTGGCCGAGCACGTCAAGTACTCCCTGGAAGCGCTGCTGTACGCCGCCGTGATCGGGCTGCCGGTCGGGCTGGTCACCGGTCACTACGGGCGCGGGGGCAACGCCCTCGCCCTGATCGCCACCGCGGGCCGGGCGCTGCCCAGCTTCGGTCTGCTGGTGCTGATGTTCATCTGGATCGGCTTCGGGCTGCTGCCGGTGATGATCCCGCTGGTCGTGCTCGCCGTACCGCCGATCCTGGTCACCACCTACGAGGCGATCCGCTCCGTCGACCCCTCGCCCGTGGACGCCGCGCGGGGCATGGGCATGTCCGGGGCGCGGGTGCTGTTCCAGGTGGAGGTGCCGGTCGCGCTCCCGCTGATCCTCAGCGGCCTGCGCACCGCGGCCATCCAGATCGTCTCCACCGCCACCATCGCCGCGTACGTCAGCCTCGGCGGCCTCGGCCGGTACATCATCGACGGTCTCTACCAGAAGAACTACGAGAAGGTCGTCGGCGGCGCCACCCTGGTCGCCGCGCTCGCCCTGGTCACCCTGGGCGTGTTCTGGGCGGCGTCCCGGATCACGGTGTCGCCGGGGGTGCGCCGCAGCGCCTGACGGCTCCACCCCCGCGGTCCCGGTCGCGAAGCGCTTCGGCATTCAGGTGAAGTCGGCCGCGGCTGCCTTCGGGCCGGCCGGGGCGGTGCCGCCGATGGGGTGTCACGTGTCGACGTGCTCACTGCTCGGCTCCTTCCGGGAGGTGGTCCCGGTCGTGCCGGGGGATGGCCGGGGCGCCGCCGGCGACCGCCTGCTGCGCGGCGCGGTAGCCGGACGTCGAGGGCCTGCCTATCCGGACTCGTAGCGCGCCGGGAGCGGGAGGGCTTGCTGGGGCCCGGCCCGGACCAGGTCGGTGAAGAGGTGGACCGGCAGTGAGGCGATGAGCGCCGGCGGGATGCCGGCCGGCAGGGTGTGCCTGCGCCGGAAGGGCCGGCGGTCGGCGAAGGCCCGCACACCGCACCGTTCCCGGGCGTGCCGTTCATGGTCAACTGGCTTGAGAATGCAGTGCTCTTGAGGGCGCGACGCGCCCGTCCGTCATCAAGAATCCGTCGCAAGGTGGCCGCTCGGCGCCCCCAAGCGGCCGCAGATCGAGGCCGATCGGTGATCTGCAGCCCTTGACTGACCCAGAACCGGCTGGATTGGATCGGCGGGTGACTTCCAACAACCGCAGCAGCAGGTCCATCCGGAGGAACCGAGGCGCGGCGGTGGTCGCCCTCGCGGCGGCGACGGCTCTGCTGGCGGGCTGTTCCTCCCACGACGACACCTCCGGCGGCAACCCCCTGACGGACAGCAAGGCGAGCGGCGACAGCGTCGTCGTCGGATCCAACAACTTCCCCGAGAGCACCCTGCTCGCCGACATCTACGGCGAGGCCCTCAAGGCCAAGGGAATCAAGGTCACTTACAAGCCGAACATCGGCAGCCGCGAGACCACCTACGGGCTGATCAAGAACGGCTCCCTCTCGGTGCTGCCCGAGTACAACGGTGCGCTGCTGGCCTACCTCGACCCGAAGGCCGCGCCGAAGACCGCGGACGCCACCACGACGGCCATCCAGGCCAAGCTCGACTCCAAGCTCACCCTGCTGCAGCCGTCCGCCGCGCAGAACAAGGACTCGGTCACGGTCAACGCGGCCACCGCGAAGAAGTACCACCTCACCGGGAAGTCGTCCGTCGCCGACCTCAAGGACATCGCGAAGGACCTGGTCTTCGGCGCCTCACCGGAGTTCCAGACCCGCCAGCAGGGCCTGGTGGGCCTGAAGTCGGTGTACGGCCTCACATTCAAGTCGTTCCGCGCGCTGGACGCCGGCGGCCCGCTGACCCAGGCGGCGCTGAAGAAGGACGCCGTGCAGGTCGCGGACCTCTTCACCACGGACCCGACCATCTCCAAGGAGAACTTCGTCGTCCTGCAGGACCCGAAGAACCTCTTCGGCTTCGAGAACGTCCAGCCGCTCGTCCACAAGGGCGCCTTGTCCAAGAAGGGCGCCGACGCTCTCGACGCGGTCTCGGCCAAGCTCGACACGGCGACCCTGCTGAACCTGGACACCCAGGTGCAGACCCAGAACAAGGACCCGCTGGACGTGGCCAAGGCCTGGCTGAAGTCCGCCGGTCTCGCCTGACGTCCGGCCCCGCGGGCCGGCCGTGGACGTGCCGACGCGGGTGCCCCCGGACACCGGGAGCACCCGCGTCGTGCTCGCCGGCACCGGCCTGCCGCTGTCCGGCCTGATACGGCTCGCCGAGGGCGATGTCGTGCGCCGGCAGGCTCAGAGGTCGAACTCGTGCGGCGGCAGGTCCAGCGTGTAGCACGCCTCACGCACCACGGCCTGTTCCGTCTTGTCGAAGTCGCCGTCGGCGCCGCCGATGACGATGCCGATCTGCACCACGGCCCGCGCCTCGGCCGGCTTCTTCTTCGCCTTGGCGATCTCCTGCAGCACACTCACCTTCCCGAAGGCGAAGTCGGCCGTCAGCTTGTTCAGGTTCTCCTCGAAACGGCGCCGCAGGTCGTCCGCCGGGAAGTTCTGCAGCACCTCGTTCGTCGCGATGAGCTGCGCCACGCGCTGCCGCTCCGACGGGTCCACGGTCCCGTCCGCGGCGGCCACGAGCGCGCACATCGCCATGCTCGCGTCGCGGAACGCGCCGCTCTTCAAGTCGTTCTTCTTCGCCACCAACTGCGTCTGCATCTGCGACGCCGACTCCTTGAGGCGGTCCCACAGGGCCATGCGCACTCCTCGTATCCCTCGTGCCGACGGCCAGGTGCTCCCCCCAGCGCACCGGCGGCGACTTCTGCAGCACCGTGGAAACTCCCGGGACCACCGGGAAGTTCCTGCGGCCTAGACTGAATCCCCGCACACGGACGGAACACAGGACGACGACACAGAGGAAGGCGACAGTGGCGACAGCGCCCGGCACCGGCCATCAGGACCCCTCCGCCGAGGTGCTCGCCGAGGCGGCCGCCGCCTTCGGACTGCTCGCCTCGCCCGCCCGGCTGCACATCGTGTGGGTGCTGATCCAAGGAGAGAGCGACGTCACCGGCCTCGCCGAGCGGGTCGGCGGTGCGCTGCCCGCCGTCAGCCAGCACCTGACCAAGCTGAAGCTCGCCGGGCTCGTCCGCTCCCGTCGCGAGGGCCGCCGTCAGGTGTACTTCGTGGACGCCGCCGGGCAGGCCGCCCTCGTGGACGTCGTACGCCTGCTGATCGACCGGCTCGCCGCACGCGCCGCGGACGTACCGGCCCCGGCCCGCCGCCTCCATGGCCTGTGAGCCCACGACCGGCCCGGTGAACGGCACCGCCCTGGAGGTGCTGCGGCATCTGGACACCGGCCCGCGCGGACTGACCGAAGCGGAGGCCACCGCCCGGCTCGCCACCCACGGCGAGAACACGCCGCCCCACCCGCGCACACCCTCCGCGCTGCGGCGCTGTCTGCGCGGCCTGCGCGACCCGTTCACCACCGTGCTCCTCACCCTCGGCGTGGTCTCGGCTTTCGTCGCCTCGTGGGGCACCGCCACGGTGATCCTCGCCCTCGTCGCCGTCAGCTGTGCGCTGCGCGCGGCCGGCGAGCGCCGCGCCGACCGCTCCCTCGCCGCCCTGCGCGAACTCGTCACCGGCACGGCCACCGTGCTGCGCCGCACCGACGACACCGCCGCCCCGCGCGCTTACGAGGTACCGGTGGCCGACCTGGTTCCCGGCGACGTCGTACGGCTCGGCCCGGGCGACCTGGTCCCCGCCGACGTACGCCTGCTGCGCTCCCGCGGCCTGACGCTGGGCGAGTCCGCGCTCACCGGCGAGTCCGCGCCCGTGCCGAAGGCCGCCACGGATCCGCCGGAGGCACCCGCCGATTCCCATCTGTGTTTCCAGGGCGGTGCGGTGGTGACGGGCAGCGCCACCGCGGTCGTCGTGGCGACCGGGGAACGCACCCGGTTCGCCGCCGCGCGGCGCACGCTCCGGCCGCGCGAGCCCAGCGCCTTCGACCGGTCCGTGCACGGCATCGCCCGGGTGCTGGTCCGGTTCATGCTGCTGACCCCGCCGCTGGTGCTCATGGCGGGCGCGGCGCTGCGCGGTCAGGGCCTGCAGACGCTGCCGTTCGCCGTCTCGGTGGCCGTCGGGCTCACCCCCGAGATGCTCCCCGTCATCGTCACCACGTGCCTCGCCCGAAGCGCCGCGCTGCTGGCCCGCACCCGCCGGGTCGTCGTACGGCGGCTGCCCGCCCTGCACGACCTCGGCGCGATCGACGTGCTGTGCGTGGACAAGACCGGAACCCTCACCCAGGACCGGCCCGTGGCCGCCCGGTCCCTCGGGCCCGACGGCGACGACGACCCCGAGGTGCTGCGCTGGGCCGCCGTCGGCGCCTGGTGGACCCTGCACCTGACCGAAACGCCCGCCCCCGACCCCCTCGACGAGGCACTGCTCGAGGTCGCGGGCGCAGTGGGGGAGGAGTACGACGGGCTCGCCGCCCTGCCCCTCGCACCCGGCCGGCGCCTCGCCACCGCCGTCGTCGCCGGCCGGCTCGGTCACGACCTGCTCATCACCAAGGGTGCCGCCGAGGACGTGCTGGAGCGCTGCGACCTGCCGGCCGCCGAACGGCAGCGGCTGCTGGCGCTCGCCGCACGCGAGGCGGGGACGGGGCTGCGCGTGCTGGCCGTCGCCACCGCCGAACGCCCCCGCCCCCGGCGCGGCCCGGCCCGGGGGACCCCCTTCGCCCGCGCCCACGCGTGCACGCCCGCCGACGAACGCGGCCTCACCTTCCGCGGCCTGGTCACCTTCCGCGACGAACTCGCCCCCGGCGCCGCCGAGTCACTGCGCAGCCTCGCCGCGCTCGGCATCGACGTCCACGTCCTCACCGGCGACCACCCCGCGACCGCGGCCCGCGTCTGCCGGGAACTGGGGCTGGAACCGGGCGAGGTCCGGGTTGCAGGTGGCGACGACGCAGCGGCGCCGGGCGGATCACGGGCGGTCAGGGCCGGCGCCGACGATGTACGGGGCAGGGCCGACGGGGTGTGGGGCGGGGCGGTGGGCCCGGTCGGCGCGGGTGCGTTCCCCGTCGGGAGCACCACGGTCGTCGCCCGCTGCACTCCCGAGGACAAGGCCCGTGTCGTCGCCGGGCTGCGGGCCGCCGGGCATACCGTCGGCTTCCTCGGGGACGGCGTCAACGACGTGGCCGCGCTGCTCGCCGCCGACGTCGGGATCGCGCCGCGCGGGGCTGTGGCGGTGGCGCGGGAGAGCGCCGATGTCGTGCTCGCCGAGAAGGACCTCACCGCCATCGGACACGCCGTCACCGCCGGCCGGGGCGGCAGCGCCAACATCGCCGCCTATCTGCGCGTGACGCTCTCCTCCAACCTCGGCAACGTACTGGCGATGCTCGCGGCCGGACTGCTGCTGCCCTTCCTGCCGATGCTCCCGGTCCAGGTGCTGGCGCAGAACCTGTGCTTCGACGCCGCCCAGCTCGCGTTCGCCCACGACCGTCCCGGTCCGCGGGAGCTGCGCCGGCCGACCGTGCTGCGGCCACCGGCCTTCCTGCGGTTCATCACCGGCTTCGGCGTCCTCAACGCCTTCGCCGACCTCGCCACCTTCGGCGTCCTCGCGCTCGCCCTGAACGGCCCCGACGCCCTGGACGACGAGGCCGTCTTCCACTCGGCCTGGTTCACCGAGAACCTGCTCACCCAGGCACTGGTCATGCTGCTTCTGCGGGGCGGCCGGCACCTCGCGAGCGACCAGGGGCAAGGACCGGCCGACGGGGCAGGACAGGTCCGCCGGCCCGGACCGGTCGGCTGGGCCGCCGCCTTCCTCGCCGCCGTCGGACTCGCCGTGCCGCCCAGCCCGCTGGGCGCCGCGCTCGGCCTGACCGCCCTGCCCGCCCCGTACCACCTGCTGCTCGCCGCGGTCCTCGGCCTGTACGCCCTGGCCCTGACCGTGGCCAGGTCCCGCCACGCACGGCGCCGGCCGTGGTCCCGGACCCGCTGACGCGGGTCCCTCATGCCGCCCTCCAGGTTGTACAGTTGCGCAAAACAGCAAGCATTCCCGAGAAGGGGGCGGTCGTGCTCCGCAACGGACTCGAGCCCTGGCACCTGTTGATCGTCGCCGTCGTGTTCCTCGTGCTGTTCGGTTCGCGGAAGCTCCCGGACACCGCGCGGGCGCTGGGCAAGTCCATGCGCATCCTCAAGAGCGAGGCGAAGGCGATGAAGGAGGAGAGCGGCGCACCGGGTGCCGCAGGCCCGCAGGTCGTGGAGCCGTCGCAGGTCATGTCGGCGAACGACGTCCGCACGGCGGACACCCGCACCGCGACGCAGGCGGCCGCAGCCGCGGAGCCGCCGGCGAGCGCGGTCTGACGGACAGGGCGACCGGCTGCCGGGGCGGCCGGTCACCGGCCCCGGCGCAGTGCTCGGTGAACCCGCAGCACCGCCCCCGACTTCACTCGGGCCGCCGGCCCACGGCCTCCGGGGGCTGCGGTGACGGCGGTGCACGCTCTGGCGTGGGCTGCGGTGACGGCGGTGCACGCTCTGGCGTGGGCTGCGGTGACGGCGGTGCACGGCCTCCCGGTGCCCGGCGACGGCGGCGTACGGTCCAGGGCTCTCAGGCGCGTACGGTCCAGGGCTCTCAGGCGCGTACGGTCCAGGGCTCTCAGGCGGCCAAGCCCTCCGCCCGCTCCGCCTCCTCCGCCGGTGCACGCGCCGCCGCCTTCGCCTGCTTCCGGCGCTTGCGGCGGCTCACGCGCGGCTCCTGGTCGGGGAGCCAGCCGAAGGCGAGGCAACTGCCGGTGACGCCCAGCAGGAGGCCGATGAAGAAACCGCCGAGGTTGGACGTCATCCAGCTGCCCAGGGACAGCAGGACGCCGGTGATGGAGTAGAAGAGCCGCTGGGCGGGATTGAAGAGGATCAACAGGCCCAGCAGCGCCATCAGTGTCGGCAGCAGGTAGCCGGCCACCCCCTGCATGCCGACGTGCATCACGACCTTCAGCGAGGCCTTCTCCGTCAGCAGGATCTCGCCGCCGGCCAGGGCGAGCAGCAGCCCGCCCCAGAACGGCCGACGGGCCCGCCATCCGCGGAAGGCGGCCCGCGCTCCCCGGTGTGGACGCTCGGCCACCGCGATCAGCAACCCGAGTCGCTGAAGCGGAGCTTGAGGCCGGGGAGCTTGAACACCCCCGCCGTGGTGGCGTAGTTGGTCTGCCGCAGGTTGGCGATGTGCACGGTGTCTGCCTGCTGGCTGAAGACGCCGATCGGACCCTTCACGCCCGCCTTGGTCAGCGTACTGGCGTCGTTGCCGATCTCGATGTTCTTGAACGCCGCGTCGCCGGACAGCTCCGAGGAGTCGGTGGTCAGATCGGTCGCCTTCACCTTGCTCGCACCGCTGCCCGCCGTGATCAGCAGGTTGGTGCCGCCGAGGTCGACGCTCTGGCAGAGGTGGTCGAGCGTGGCGCTCTTGATCGCGGAGGTCACCACGAGCTCCTGCCCGCCGGTGTCCCCGGCGTTCGGGCTTCCGTCCGCCATGTTGTCCAGGCCGCCGAACTGCTCGAAACCGGTTCCGTCGAGTTCGGTCGCGGTGACGGTGAACGGCATCCCGGAGATCGCGAACTGCACGCCCAGCGCCCCCTGTGCGGTGAGCACCGCGAGACCGGCGGCGGCGAGGGTGGCGGGCACCGCCATCACCGCGGCCCGGCGGGCCCGGACCCGGCCCCGTCTCCCGCCACCGGTGGCGGTCGCGGGGGTCTGCGGTGCCACGGACGGTGAACCGTTTCCTGGATTCTCGGGGGTGTTGCCGGCGGACGGGACGTCCGGGGACGAGGCCATGTCTGCTCCCATGTGCACGGATCAATGCGGGTCGGGCTTCAGTGGCGCGGTGTCCTGGCGCGGACAGCGACGGCCGCGTACGCCTCCTCGCCCCCCGGCGGAGCAAGGGCTTTCTCGTTACGCGGCAGTAGTTTCCGAGAAGTTACCGCCGGTTACATCGGAGGGTCAAGGGAGATGTGAAAAAAGGGTGTCGGATGTGCGCGAGCTGCGATCTCCCGTCGCAACTGGCCTGTCTGAACTTGACGTTGACGGCACATCAGGTCTACAACTTCCCTGCCTTCACGGATCCGTGGCGCCGGATCCGCCGAGCGGTACCGGCCGCGTCTCCCGGCCTCTCGACCGACCGCTCACCTCGGCTCGAAGAAACCGTTCACATCCCCGCGGTCGTACACGGTCCCTTCCCCCTGGGCCCGGCCGGCCGCCCCCGTGCCGGCCCGGCCGAAGGCCTTCCCCCGAGGTCTTCGGCCGGTGCCCGCACCGCCGCCGTCGCCGGTCCGCCGCGTACGGAGAAGGCGCGCGGTCCTGCGCCGGCGGCACCGCGCACCTCACCGCGCCACATCCACGGCGTCATCCGCCACCCCCCACCCACCTCATCCGGACCCCACCCAGGAAAGAGGCACCCGCATGCGTACGCGATCCCTCCTCGCCCTCGCGGGCACGGCCACCGCGCTCGCCCTCGCGATCGCCGCCCCCGCCTCCGCCGACGGCGGCGCCGTGCTCACCACCGGCGGCGCGGGCGGCACGGCCGTCGCCGCAGGCGACACCCTTACGGCGCCGCTGGCCTCCGGCACCTCCGCCACGCTCTACTCCAGCGCGACCGGCACGAGCGGCGTCAGCTGCAAGTCCTCCCAGTTCACCGCCACGGTCACCGGCAACCCGACCGCCCCCGGCACGGCCACCGAGTCCGTCACCGCGCACACCTTCGACAGCAGCTCCTGCACCAGCAACGTCATCGGCGTCCTCGGCGTCAGCAGCATCACGGTCGACAACCTGCCCTACACGGCGACCGTCGCCTCCGACGGCACCCTCACCGTCTCACCGGCCGGCGGCTCCATCATTCAGACCACGGTCAAGCTGCGCACCCTGCTGGGCTCCGTCACCTGCGTCTACCAGGCGCCCTCCCTGAACGGGAAGGCCGACAACACCGACAGCAGCATCAGCTTCTCCAACCAGCAGTTCACCAAGACGTCCGGCTCGTCGCTGTGCTTCTCCAGCGGTTACTTCACCGCCAAGTACGCACCCGTGACGGACGGCGGCGCGCCGGTCTCCGTCAACTGAGCCGGCGACCGCCTCGCAGCACCACCCGAGTTCACCGTCGCCGTAGACGCACGGCGAGGGCGGCGCCCCCGGTGAGCACCAGCACCGCGGCGGCGCCGCCCGCCACCACGGGCGCCGTGGGGCCCGAGCCCGCACGCGTGGCGTCCGCCACCGCTGCGCCGTCCCGCGTGCCGTTTGCGCCGCGGGCCGCGCGACCACCCACCGGGGGAGCCGAACTGGGCGCCGTGACCGGTGTCCCGGTGCTCGCCTTCCCCGCCCCCTTCTCCGCGAAGACCACGTCGGAACACGAGTAATAAGTGTCCGGCGTGCTGCTGTTCTGCCAGACGGTGTAGAGCACCTGACGCCCTGTGCGGTCCTTCGGCAGCGTCGCGTCGATGTGGTACGCCCCGTTCCGCAGCGCCGGATCGGTGACCTGCGCGAAGGGACGCTCCGGCAGTTCGGACCAGGTGAGCGGTTTCGCCGGGTCGTAGCCCGGCTTGGTGAGGTACAGCCTGAAGGTGCCCGTGTGCGCGATCGTCGAGGTGTACGTCATCGTCAGCCTCGCGCCGGGCGTCAGCCGGGTCGCCGGCCAGTCCGGCCGGGCCAGGTCCAGCCCCCGGTACGCCGGCAGGTTCCCGCTGCACAGCCGGCCGTCCGGAATCACCTGCCGGTCACGCCCGTTCACGCCTGCCACGCGCAGGTTGTCCCACGCGGTGAACGGAGCGCCGTTCGCCGCGATCGCCGCCCGGCAGGCCGCCGAGCGGGTGGCGTCGCCGCCCTGCGGGGAACAGGCGTAGACCCGGCTGACCGGATCCGTCGGGGCTCCGTGCGCCTGAGCAGACCCCGCCGCCCACGACAGGAGCAGAAGCGGGGCCGCGGCGACGGCCGCCGCGACGCTCGGGCGAGCGGTCATCCGAGTCATCCGGGACGTCTCCTCGGCGGGCGCGGGAACAGGGTCTGCCCCGTCAGGTACGGCGGAGGCGTTCCGTCTGTTCAGTCCGACCGGCGCATCGGCGATCCAGGGGGGCGTGAAGGGACCGACCGGTACGGACGTTTCGCGCCTCCTTCGAGACCCCGTTGAGGAGCCGGCCGTCGGCCTCGTATCGTGGCGATCATGGGTTCGGCGCCCGCCGCCCCGCGGCTGCCGAGAACAGCCGGGCACGGAAGGGGGGAACCGTTCTGGTCTCGTCGTTCACGGTCCGCCGAAGGGCCGTCCGAAGGCGGGTCCGCCGGTGACACGTGTCGTGAGGCCGGCCTGCACCCCGGACTCCCGCTGCTCTTCGGTGAGTTATCGTGTGCAAGGGGGCAAAAACAAACCGCATGTCCCGTTCGTTCAAGCCGCGAGGAGGGGTCCCAGGATGGCGAGGCAGTTACGCGCCGAGCAGACCAGGGCAACGATCATCACGGCCGCCGCCGATCTGTTCGACCGGCACGGCTACGAGTCCACGAGTCTGAGCGACATCGTCGCACACGCGAACGTCACCAAGGGGGCGCTGTACTTCCACTTCGCCGCCAAGGAGGACCTCGCCCACGCCATCCTCGAGCTCAACGCCCGGGCCGCACAAGCACTCGTCACCGAGGTCGACAGTCGCGGCTACTCCTCACTGGAGGCCCTGATGCGCACCACGTTCGGGATCGCCAGGCTCGCCGTTGAGGACCCGGTGCCGCGCGCCGCGCTCCGCCTCGCCACCGCCGACGTCGCCGTGCGCCCGCCGCTGCGGCACCCGTTCACCGAATGGCTGGAGTTCGCCACCCGGAAGTTCACCGCGGCCGTCCGGGAGGCGGATGTGCACGGCGATCTCGACGTCGGTGTCGTCGCGCACTCCCTGGTCTCCTTCTTCGTCGGCACCCGGGTCGCCGGCCGCTCGCTCGAACCGGTCGGACGGCTTCCGCGTCGGGTCGCCGAGATGTGGCACCTGCTCATCCGGGGCCTGGTCCCGGTGCACCGCCGCCCCCGCTACGTCACGCTCGCCACGCAGCTGGAGCGGGAGCTCAGAACCGCCTGACCCGCGCGATACGGTGACGGACATGCCCGACACCCCGTTCGCACCCGTGATCCTCGGCAACGAACCCGGCTCGTTCCCGCACGGCGTGCTGGCCGAGCGGCACCCCGCGATCATCGGCCGGGTACGGAACGCCCTCCCGTACGGCCCCGAGCAGCACCGGGCGCTGGACGCACTGCTGAGGAGCTGCACGGAAGGGACGGTCGAGCCGCTCCCCGCCGATGCCCCGGACCGGGACCGGTGGCAGGAGTGGGGCCTCGCCGGCTACGCCGGGCGCTCCTGGTACGACGTGCCGTGGCTGTGGTCCGAGAGCTACTTCTACCGCCGGCTGCTCGACACCGTCGGCTGGTTCGGCCCCGGTCCGTGGCAGGGCATCGACCCCTTCCGTCCGTTCAAGCGCGCCGAACTCGACGCACCGGAGACGGACGAGGAACTGGCAGCGCTGGACGCCCTTTCCGATCTGCCGGAGCGGCAGCGGGCGCGCGCCCTGCTGCACGGCTCGCTGTGGGGCAACCGCGCCGACCTCGGCTTCAGGCTGTCCGCCGAGGGCGCCGAGGCCCGGGACCCGGCCCCCGCACTGGTCGCCGACGACAGCGCGGCCCTGTGGTCGCTGCTGCCGCCCGACGGCACCGCCACCCTCGTCCTGGTCGCGGACAACGCGGGCCGTGAACTCGTACCGGACCTGCTGCTGATCGCCCATCTCCTCGCCGAGGGCCGGGCCGCACGAGCGGTGCTGCACGTCAAGCCGCACCCGTACTACGTCTCCGACGCCACGACCGCCGACGTCGTCGACGCGCTGCACCGGCTGCGCGCCGCATCCGGCGCGGCCGCCGGGCACGCGCGCGTGCTGTGGTCGGCGATGGCCGACGGCCGCCTCACCGTACGGGCCCATCCCTTCTCCTGCGCTCCGCTGCCGTATGCGGAGATGCCCGACGACCTGCGCGCCGAGTTCGCCGCGGCCACGCTGACCGTCTTCAAGGGCGACCTCAACTACCGGCGTCTGGTCGGCGACCGGCTGTGGCCGCCGACCACTTCGTTCCAGGAGGCGGCCGGCTACTTCCCCGGCCCCGTCGCCACGCTGCGCACCCTGAAGTCGGACGTGATCACCGGACTGTCCGCGGCGACCGAGGCCGCGCTGGTGGCGGCCGAGGACCACCGCTGGCGCACCAGCGGCACGCACGCGCTGATCCAGGTCTGCGGGACGGACGTCAAACGATCTCCCACCGCAGCGACTTGATGCCGTTGATGAAGTTCGACACGAGCCGTCGGGTGGGTGCGGCAGGCCTCGCCTCGGGGAGCGCGCGCAGCACCTCCTCGTGGAGCAGTCGTAGTTGCAGCCGCGCGAAGTGCGCGCCCAGGCAGACGTGCGGGCCGTCGCCGAAGGACACGTGCGGGTTGGGGGAACGGGCGAGGTCGAGCCTGCCGGGATCGGTGAAGACCCGCTCGTCCCGGTTGGCCGAGGCGTGGAAGACCACGACCTTGTCACCGGCCCGGATCCGCCGCCCCGCCAGCTCGGTGTCCCGTACCGCAGTGCGGCGGAAGGTCAGCACCGGCGGATGCCAGCGCAGCAACTCCTCGATGGCCAGGGGTAGTTGCGCTCTGCCGGCACGCAACGACGCATACGCCTGCGGGTGCTCCGCCAGCGCCAGCAGCCCGCCGGGCGCGGCGCTGCGCACCGTGTCGTTGCCCGCGACGGTCAGCAGGAAGAAGAACATCTCCAGTTCTCCTTCGGCGAGTTCGGTGTCACAGGCCAGCGTGGTCATGACGTCGTCCGCCGGGTGGTCCCGTTTGTGGGCGGCCAGCTGCCGGGCGTAGGCGAACATGTCCTTCAGCATCGCCGGGGAGCGCGGATCGACCGGCCTGCCCTTCCCGTCCAGCACCGCGGGACCGGCCTCGTCCGGGTCCTGGTACCCGATGACCCCTTGCGTCCAGTGCAGCAGCAGCCGCCGGTCGCTCTCCGGAACGCCCAGCAGATCCGCCAGGTTGAGCAGGGAGTACTCGTCGGTGACGGAGGCCACCAGATCGACCGTGCCGTCGCCCTCCCGGGCCTCGCGCAGCGCCCCCGCCAGCAGAGTGCGCGCCCGCTCACGGGCGACGCCCGCGAACCGGTCGACCCGGCCCGGCGTGAACGCCCGGCTGACCCTCCGCCGCAAACGGCCGTGCCCGGGCGGGTCCTGGTTCAGCATCATCCGGCGGATGAACGGAAGGTCCTCCGGATCGGGGTCGCGGATCTGGGTCGCGCCGAGGTACGAGGAGAACGTCGTCGCGTCCTTGAGGACCCGCACGACGTCCGCGTGCCGGGTAACCGCCCAGAACCCCGGCCCGGCCGGCCAGCCCAGCACCTGCGGCTCGTCCTGCCAGGCGACCGGACGACGGTCGCGCAGCAGCCGGTAGTCGTCGTACGGCACACCGACCGCGTACCGGCGCGGATCGAACACGTCGGGAACCGGCGGGACCTCGCGCACACTCACGCAGGCTCGCTCTCGCCGGCCACCGCCAGGGCGCCCTCCGGGGCCACGGCGCCCCCCGGGTGCCCGGGGTCGGCCCGCAGGAAGTCCTCGACCACGCGGATCAGTTCCAGCGGGCACTCGTCCATGGCGTAGTGCCCGGCGAACGGCAGCGCCACCAGTTGCGCATGCGGAAACCACGCCATCCAGGTCTGCCGCATGACCTCGGGCGGCAGTGCCGGGTCCAGCTCGCCCGCCACGGCCAGGGCGGGCACCGCGGCGCCCTCGACGTCGGAGTGGAAGTCCTCGCCCGCCCAGGAGTCCAGCCAGGCCCGGAACGCCTCGGCGTCGCTGCGCGCCAGCGAGCGGGCCACCATACGGTCCAGCCAGGCGGCCGGACGCCGGCCCCCGGTGGTGAAGTCGATGATCGCGCGCCGGTTCTCCGGCCGGTACGCGGCGTCCGTGAAGAGCGTGGCCTGTTCGCCGGCCAGCGGCAACCCGGAGGCCGGCACGGGGGAGACCCCGACCAGCCGGCGCAGCCGGTGCGGGGCCACGGCCGCCAGCCGCTGGGCCACCGCACCGCCCATCGAGTGCCCGATCACCGAGAACCGCTCCCAGCCCAGCCGGTCGGCCAGCCCCACCAGGTCGGCGGCCGCCTCGGCCGTCGTGTACGCGCCCGCGGCGTCCCGGGCCTCGCCGTAGCCGCGCAGGTCGACGAGGGCGTAACTGAAGGAGGCGCGGTCCAGATCCGGCAGGACGGCGGCGTAGGCGGACCGGTCGGCGAACCAGCCGTGCACGGCGAACACCTTGTGGGCGCCGTCGCCGTGCACCTCATGGGGCAGCACAAAGGAGGTCATGCGCCCACCGTGGCCCGCACCCGCGGGAACGGCAAGGGCCCGGACGGGGCGCGGCGGGCGGACGTCCCGTTGGGTGCCGTAGCCGACCCGCGCCTGCGGAAGAGGAGGGGCGACGGCCGGAGTTCCGTGATTCAAGGGCGGTTCACGCGATGGTGTGATCATGTTCCTCGCGGTGGATGGGGGCCGGAGGCCGCGGGTAGGGCCCCGGCCATGACGCAGCCGTTCGAACTCCCGCACTTCTACATGCCGTATCCCGCGCGGCTCAACCCGCACCTCGACGAGGCGCGCGCCCACTCGACCGGGTGGGCGCGCGAGATGGGCATGCTGGAAGGCTCCGGTATCTGGGAGCAGGCCGACCTGGAGGCGCACGACTACGGACTCCTGTGCGCCTACACCCACCCCGACTGCGACGGACCCGCCCTCTCGCTGATCACCGACTGGTACGTGTGGGTGTTCTTCTTCGACGACCACTTCCTCGACATGTACAAGCGCACCCCGGACCGTGCCGCCGGAAAGGCACACCTGGACCGCCTGCCGCTGTTCATGCCGCTCGACCCGTCGACGCCCGTGCCCGAGCCGGAGAACCCCGTCGAGGCAGGCCTGAAGGACCTGTGGGCGCGTACGGTGCCCTCGATGTCCGCGGACTGGCGCCGCCGTTTCTCCGTGGCCACCGAGCACCTGCTCAACGAGTCGATGTGGGAGCTGTCGAACATCAACGAGGGGCGGATCGCCAACCCCGTCGAGTACATCGAGATGCGCCGCAAGGTGGGCGGCGCCCCCTGGTCGGCCGGGCTCGTGGAGTACGCGACCGCCGAGGTGCCCGCCGCCGTCGCCGGCACCCGGCCGCTGCGGGTCCTGATGGAGACCTTCGCCGACGCCGTCCACCTGCGCAACGACCTGTTCTCCTACCAGCGCGAGGTCGAGGACGAGGGCGAGAACAGCAACGGCGTGCTCGTCCTGGAGGCCTTCTTCGGCTGTACGACCCAGGAGGCCGCCGAGACCGTCAACGACATCCTCACCTCGCGCCTGCACCAGTTCGAGCACACCGCGCTCACCGAAGTCCCCGCCGTCGCCCTGGAGAAGGGCCTCACTCCGGCCGAGGCCACCGCGATCGCCGCCTACGCCAAGGGACTTCAGGACTGGCAGTCCGGCGGCCACGAATGGCACATGCGCTCCAGCCGTTACATGAACAAGGGCGCGCGCGGCGGCTCACCCTGGCAGCTGCTGAGCGGTCCCGGCACCTCGGCGGCCGATGTCGGCGCTCTCCTCGCCGCGGCCGCCCAGGAGCGCCTGCGCGCCTACACGCATGTGCCCTACCAGAAGGTCGGCCCCTGCGTCCTGCCCGAGTTCCGGATGCCCTACCGGCTGGAGCTGAGCCCGCACCTCGACGACGCCCGCCGCAACCTCGTCGCCTGGTCGCACCGCACGGGCATCCTGGAGGAGGGCATCTGGGACGAGGACAAACTGGCCGCCTACGACCTCGCGCTGTGCTCCGCCGGACTGGATCCGGACGCCACCCCGCAGGCCCTCGACCTCAGCGCCCAGTGGCTCGCCTGGGGGACGTACGGCGACGACTTCTACCCGCTGGTGTACGGCCACCGCCGGGATCTCGCCGCCGCCCGCCTCACCACGGCCCGACTGTCGCAGTGCATGCCCGTCGAGGGCGAGCCGGCCCTCGTCCCGGCCAACGCGATGGAGCGGGGGCTGCTCGACCTGTGGGCGCGGACGACGGCGGCCATGGCCCCCGAGGAGCGGCGCACGCTGAAGGCCGCCGTGGACGCGATGACCGAGAGCTGGGTGTGGGAGCTGTCCAACCAGCTGCAGAACCGCGTCCCCGACCCGGTCGACTACCTGGAGATGCGGCGGTCCACCTTCGGCTCCGACCTCACCCTGAGCCTGTGCCGGATGGGCCAGAGCCCCGCCGTCCCGCCGGAGGTGTACCGCAGCGGCCCGGTGCGCTCGCTGGAGAACGCCGCGATCGACTACGCGTGCCTCCTCAACGACATCTTCTCGTACCAGAAGGAGATCGAGTACGAGGGCGAGATCCACAACGCCGTCCTGGTCGTGCAGAACTTCTTCGGCGTCGACTACCCGGCCGCGCTCCGCGTCGTACACGACCTGACGACCCAGCGCATGCAGCAGTTCGAGCATGTCGTCGAGCACGAACTGCCCGTTCTGCACGACGACTTCGCTCTGTCATCCGAGGCCCGGGCGGCCATGGACGCCCATGTCCTCGATCTGCAGAACTGGATGGCCGGCATCCTGAACTGGCACCGCAGCGTCGACCGCTACAAGGCCCAATGGCTCGGGAGGCGCTCGCACGGCTTCCTGCCGGACCGCGCGCCCGCCGTGCCGGCCCTGTCGCTCGGCTGACGGGCGCCGAATCTTCGCGTACGGAACCGGGCGTTCTGGGAACTTCGGTGAGTCCTCGGGAGTCTTGTGGAGTAAGGGGAACAACAGACCGCGAACACACGGGGGTGTTCGATTTGACCGAGATCGTCGACAGGCTCACCGAAGCCAGCGCGGGGGACCAGGCTCCGGTGGCGGACGAACTGACGCCGTACTTAGCACCGTTGACCGTCCCGCCCGTCCTGCGCCCGGCCTCCGCGGACGTTCTGCGGGAGACCGAGGTCGCCCTGCGCCCGACCTGGGTGCGCCTCCACCCACAGCTGCCGCCGACCCTGATGTGGGGGTACGACGGCCATGTGCCGGGCCCGACCCTCGAGGTGCGGCGCGGACAGCGGGTCCGCATCGCCTGGACCAACCGCATACCGAAGGACAGCGAGTACCCGGTCACCTCGGTCGAGGTGCCCGTCCGCGCGCCCGGCACTCCACCCGCCACCACCGAGCCCGGCCGGGAGGGCGTGGAGCCGAACAAGGACGTCGCCGCCCTGCCCGCCTGGACCGTGACCCATCTGCACGGCGCCCAGACCGGCGGCGGCAACGACGGCTGGGCGGACAACGCCGTCGGCTACGGCGACGCCCAGCTGTCGGAGTATCCCAACGACCACCAGGCGGTGCAGTGGTGGTACCACGACCACGCCATGAACATCACGCGGTGGAACGTGATGTCGGGTCTGTACGGCACCTACCTCGTCCGTGACGACGAGGAGGACGCCCTCCACCTGCCGTCCGGAGAGCGGGAGATCCCGCTGCTCATCGCCGACCGCAACCTCGACACCGACGAGGACGGCCGCCTCAACGGCCGTCTGCTGCACAAGACCGTGATCGTGCAGCAGCGCAACCCGGAGACCGGAAAACCGGTCGCGATCCCCTTCACCGGCCCGTACACCACGGTCAACGGCCGCATCTGGCCCTATGCCGAGGTGGATGCCGCCTGGTACCGCTTCCGGCTGGTCAACGCCTCCAACGCGCGCATCTTCGAGCTGGCCCTGATCGACGAGGACGGCAACCCGGTGCCGGGGGTCGTGCACCAGATCGGCAGCGACGGCGGGCTGCTGCCGCGCCCCGTGCCGATCGACTTCGACGCGGACCTGCCCACGCTGACCGCCGCCCCCGCCGAACGCTTCGACCTGCTGGTCGACTTCCGCGCGCTGGCGGGCCGCACCCTGCGGCTGGTGAACAAGGGCCCCAACCGGCCGGCGGGCGTGCCCGACCCCGCCGGTGACGTGCGCTACCCCGCCGTCCTGGAGTTCCGGGTCCGCGAGACCTGTGCGGAGGACACCTTCGAACTGCCCGAGGTGCTCTCCGGCTCCTTCCGCCGCCTCACCCACGACCTCCCGCACAACCACCGGCTGGTCCTGCTCACCCCGCCCGCCACCAAGGGCGCCGGCGGTCACCCGGAGATATGGGAGCTGACCGAGGTCGAGGACCTGGGCGGCCTGCAGCTCCCGGCGGACGGCATCGTGCAGGTCACCGGAGCCGACGGCACCACGAAGACGTACCGGCGCACGTCCCGGACGTTCAACGACGCACTCGGCTTCACCATCCCCGAGGGCGGCTACGAGCAGTGGAGCTTCCTCAACCTGGCGCCCATCGTCCACCCCATGCACATCCACCTGGCCGACTTCCAGCTGCTCGGCCGGGACGCCTACGACGTCTCCGGGTTCGACCCGGCCGTCGGCGGCACCCGCACACCGCTGCGGTACGACGCCGGCCGGGCCGTCCCCCTCGCCCCCAACGAGCGGGGCAACAAGGACGTCTTCCGGGTGCTGGGCAGTCAGATGGTGCGGGTCATGGGCCGCTTCGACGGGGCGTACGGGCGGTTCATGTACCACTGCCACCTGCTGGAGCACGAGGACATGGGCATGATGCGGCCGTTCGTGGTCATGCCCGCGGAGGCCCTGAAGTTCGACCACGGCGGCGCGCACGGCGGCCACGGCGAGGGCCACACGGGCTGAGCCCGGAAGGCGGAAGGTCCGGGGCCCGATCGCCCGGCGGGCGGCGGGAGTCACGCCGGCCGGGCGAGCCCGGACTCTGTGTGCCACCCCGCCGCCCCGGTCCTCGCCGTCGTGCCGCCGGCAGACGGCAGGCTGCGCGTACCCACACGTGAGGTGCCCGCCCGCGGCGGCGGAGGACAGGGGGATCCGCGGCCCTGGCGGCCATGGGCCCCGCGGCCCCGACGGCTCCGGGGCCCGCGGCCGGTGGGGCAGGCATCACGGGATCCACGGCCCCGCGGGCACGGGACGCGCGGCCCCGGTGGGCACGGGAGGCCGGCCTGGGCGTACCGGTCCTGCGGCCGAGGTGGGCGCGCCCCCCGAGGACGTGTCGGATCGTCGGCCGACACCTCATGGCTACCCTCCGCCGCCCTCCCGCCAGTCTCACTCCTTCGTGTCTCGTCACGGCCCGGCGCCCGGGGTAGAGCACCAGCCGGAGGCGAGCGAACCATGGAACAGACTGCGTTGCGTCCCAAACCGATGCCCGGGCAGGACCGGCGGGAGGACGCCACACCCTGCCCGGCAAGCCGTCCGCACGCCGTGCGCCGGCGCGGACGGCGACTGCGGACCCTGCTGTTCGGCGTGTGCGCCGGCACCCTGCTGATGCTGTCCGGCGTCGGTATCGGCACGGTCGGCGCCACGGTCATCGGCATGAGCAGGCTCGCCGAGCTGCAACGCCAGGCCCACCCGGCCGCACCGCCGGCCAGGGCGACACCCGCCGCCGGCCCGACCCCCGCCCCGGCCGCCCCGGCCGGCGCGACGGGAGCAACCCTCGGCGTCGAGGCCGTCGACGCCGAGAAGGCGGGCGCACTGGTCGTGGGGGTGCACGTGCCCGGCCCCGGGTACGCCGCCGGCCTGGTCCGCGGGGACGTCCTGGTGCAGTTCGGCTCCACCCGTGTGGACACCGCGGCCGGCCTCGCCAGGGCCGTCGCCCGGGCCCGGCCCGGGAAGGCGCTGCTCCTCACCGTGCGTCACCGCAGCGGCGGCTACCAGCAGTTGACGGTCGTACCGGGCGTGGTGACCTGAGCGGAGGCCGGCGCCGCGGCCCGCACCTTCCCGACACCCCGGGAATCCCGCTGGTCACCTTCCGCCCCGCGCGCCATGATGGCCCCATGCCGAGTTCCTTCCGCGCCGACCGAGCCCTGCGGGGGGCGGCGGCGACCGGCTCGCGTGACCCTGTCCGGCCGGGCAGGATGCTGCCCGAGACTCCGTCGCCCCTTTCCCCGCCCGCACCCGGAGGCCCGGATGACCGGTAGTACGCCCGCGACCTTCACCGCCGCCGACTACAGGGCCCGTAGGGAGCGTGCCGTGCGTTCCGCGGCCGACGCCGGCCTCGCCGGGCTGCTCGTGACGCCGGGGCCGGACATGGTCTGGCTCACCGGTTACACACCGACCGCCGTCACCGAACGGCTCACCCTGCTGGTCCTCGTCCCCGCTCACGACCCCGTGCTCGTCGTCCCGGCCCTGGAGGCCCGCGACGCCGAGCACGCGGCCGGGGCGTCCGAGCTCAGCCTGCGCGACTGGACGGACGGCAAGGACCCGTACGCCCTCACCGCCGCCCTCCTCGACGGCCACGGCCGGTACGGCATCAGCGACAACACCTGGGCCATGCACCTGCTGGGCCTGCAGCGGACCCTGCCCGGCACCTCCTACGCCTCTCTCACCGACGCCCTCCCCATGCTGCGCGCCGTCAAGGACGCCGCAGAACTGGAACTCCTCGCCGCCGCCGGAGCGGCTGCCGACGCAACGTTCGAGGAGATCCGCAAGGTCCCCTTCGCGGGCCGCCGCGAGTCCGACGTCGGCCACGACCTCGCCGGCCTGCTGCGCCGCTTCGGCCACTCCCAGGTGGACTTCACCATCGTCGGTTCGGGCCCCAACGGGGCCAATCCGCACCACGAGGTCGGCGACCGCGTCATCCAGCACGGCGACATGGTCGTCCTGGACTTCGGCGGCCTGAAGGACGGCTACGGCTCCGACACCACCCGCACCGTCCACGTGGGTGAGCCCACCGAGGAGGAGCGCCGGGTGCACGACGTCGTGCGCGAGGCCCAGGAAGCGGGCTACCGGGCCGTACGGCCCGGGGCAGCCTGCCAGGACGTCGACCGCGCCGCCCGCGCGGTGATCACCGAAGCCGGGTACGGCGAGTACTTCATCCACCGCACCGGGCACGGCATCGGCGTCACCACGCACGAGCCGCCGTACATGATCGAGGGCGAGGAACAGCCCCTCGTGCCCGGCATGTGTTTCTCCGTCGAGCCCGGCATCTACCTGCCCGGCCGCTTCGGGGTGCGCATCGAGGACATCGTCACGGTGACCGCCGACGGCGGCCGCCGATTCAACACCACCACGCGTGACATGGTCATAGTGGACTGATCGACCCACCGAGCCCCAGGAGACACCTCCTCGACGACCCCCCGGAACGGCGACGCGCGATCCATGACCCAGGCACCGACACCCACCGTGGACACGGTCCGCAGGCTGGTCCGTACCCTTCTCGAGGAGAGCCCCGACGGCACCGGTGGCCCCGAGGTCCGGCCCGTCCGCGAGGGCCACGCGCACACCTGGTGGGTCGGCGCCCGCCATGTGCTGCGCCTCGCGCCCGACCGTGAGGCCTCCACTGCCCGCCGCCGGGAGCTGCGCCTGCGCGACCTGGTCCGCCCGCACGTGCCCGTCGCGGTCCCCACCAGCGTCGCGCACGGCGACTGGGCGCCCGGCCTCGCCTACACCCTGGACACCAAGGTGCCCGGCGGCACGGCCGACGAGCACGACGTCTCCGCCGTCGGCGAGGCCGATCTCGCCGGTCTGCTCACGGGGCTGCGTGCGGTGCCGGTACGGCAGGTGGAGACGCTGGGCGCGCCGCGCGCGGCGCCGCGCTCGCTGGAGGCGCTGCGCCGCATGGCCGTGCACGCGGCCGAACGGCTGGCCTCGGCCGACGAGTTCGACGCCGCCCGGCTGCACCAGCTGACCCCGCCCGGCGCGGCCCAGCTCGCCGCACAGACCGCCACCGCCGTCCTCACCCACCACGGTCTGACCGGCGAGCACGTGGTGGTCAGTGCCGACGGCCGGGTGCGCGGCATCCTCGACTGGACCGCCGCGGCCCTCGGCGATCCCGCCGAGGACATCGCCGGCCTGGCCGTCGCCGTCGGCTCCCCGGCGGCCGTCCGCGCCGCCACCCTCGCCGGCTACGGCGCCCGCCCATGTCTGCGCGGCCTGTGGCTCGCCCGCTGCGACACCGTCATCCGTCTGACCGACCACCTCGACGGCCGCGCCCCCGGCGACCTGCTCCTGCTCCGCACCCAGCTGCGGCGCGCCTGGGAGCCGATCCTGCTGGAGCGGTTGACGGACTTCGAGGAGGACGAGTCGGAGTCGTAGCGGCCCCCGCCGGGCAGCCCGCGGCCGTGCTTCGGTCGCCTACGGCTGCGCCAGCACCACGCAGGACTCGCCGGGCACCCGGAGGAGCCCGTCCGGGCCCGGAAGCTCCACCGGCTCCCAGGCCGCCAGGACCACCGCCGGACGCGTGCCCAGCGGGATCGACGCCGGCTCCTTGCCGAGGTTCACCGCCACGCGTACGTCACCTCGCCTGAAGGCCAGCCAGCGGCCCTCTTCGTCGTACGCCACCTTGGTGTCGGCCAGGTCGGGGTCGGTGAGGTCCGGCTGCTCGCGCCGGAGCGTGATCAGCCGCCGGTACCAGGCGAGCACGCGCGCGTGCGGCTCGCGTTCCGGTTCCGACCAGTCCAGGCAGGACCGCTCCCGGGTCGCCGGGTCCTGCGGGTCCGGTACGTCCTCCTCGGCCCAGCCGTGCGCCGCGAACTCCCGCCGCCGGCCCCGCCGTACCGCCTCGGCGAGCTCGGGGTCGGTGTGGTCCGTGAAGAACTGCCAGGGCGTGCCCGCCGCCCATTCCTCGCCCATGAACAGCATCGGGGTGAACGGGGAGGCCAGTGTGAGCGTCGCCGCGCACGCCAGCAGGCCGGGGGAGAGGTGGGCGGCCAGCCGGTCGCCCTGGGCGCGGTTGCCGACCTGGTCGTGGGTCTGGCTGTAGCCGAGCAGCCGGTGGCCGGCCACCCGCGACCGGTCCAGCGGCCGGCCGTGGTGCCGGTCCCGGAAGCTGGAGTACGTGCCGTCGTGGAAGTAGCCGCCGGTCAGCGTCTTGGCGAGAGCGGCGAAGGGGGCGCGTGCGAAGTCCCCGTAGTAACCCTGCGTCTCACCGGTCAGCGCGGTGTGCAGGGCGTGGTGGAAGTCGTCGTTCCACTGCGCGTGCAGCCCCAGGCCGTGCTCCGCGCGCGGGGTGATGAACCGCGGGTCGTTCAGATCCGACTCGGCGATCAGGAACAGCGGCCGGCCCAGCTCCTCGGCCAGGGCGTCCACGGCCGCCGACAGCTCCTCCAGGAAGTGGCACGCGCGCGTGTCGTACAGCGCGTGCACGGCGTCCAGCCGCAGCCCGTCGACCCGGTAGTCCCGCAGCCAGGCCAGCGCGCTGCCGACCAGGAACGCGCGCACCTCGTCCGAGCCGGGCCCGTCCAGGTTCACCGCGGCGCCCCACGGCGTGTGGTGCGCTTCGGTGAAGTACGGCCCGAACAGCGGCAGATAGTTCCCGGACGGGCCCAAGTGGTTGTGCACGACGTCCAGGACGACACCCAGGCCCAGTTCGTGCGCCCGGTCCACGAACCGTTTCAGCGCCTCCGGGCCGCCGTACGGCTCGTGCACCGCCCACAGCGACACCCCCTCGTAACCCCAGCCGTGCCGTCCCGGGAACGGGCACACCGGCATCAACTGCACGTGGGTGACGCCCAGTTCCGCCAGGTGCTCCAGCCGGGCCGCCGCCGCGTCCAGGGTACCCTCGGCGGTGCAGGTCCCCACGTGCAGCTCGTACAGCACGGCACCCGGCAGCTGGCGCCCGGGCCACTCGGTGCGCCACGCGTAGCGCCCGTGGTCCACGACCGCGCTCAGGCCGTCCGGCCCGTCCGGCTGGCGGCGCGAGCGCGGGTCGGGCCGCACGGGCCCGTCGTCCAGCGCGAACCCGTACCGGGCGCCGTCTGCGGCCTCCGCCTCCGCCGTCCACCAGCCCGCGCGCTCCGGATCGCGCGCCAACGCGTGCGTGCCGCCCTCGCAATGGAGCGTCACTCGTTCCGCCTGCGGTGCCCACACCTCGAACTGCACGGACGGTTCCCCTTCGTCTGTGATGTCTCGCCTGCTCACCGTGATGTCCCGGGTCCCCATCGTGCCCGCCCGGACGATCAATCCGCTCTCGAATCCGCCCTTTCCCGGTGGGTGTCGCGGAAGTCCTCGCAGACAGGCGCCGATTCCCCGTTTTCTGGACACCCGGGGTTCACTGCCCGACAATCGCCTGCGTGACGTCGTCCTTCGAGTTCTCCACGTACCCCGCTCGGCTGTCCGACGCGGAGCGCGACAAGGCGCTGCGGGCGCTGCGTGACGGCGTCGCCATGGGCCGGCTCTCGCACGACACGTTCGTGCGCCGCATGGAGCTGGCACTGACCGCCCGCCGCGCCGACGAACTGGCCGCACTCGTCGCCGACCTGCCCAGCGAGAACCGTTTCTCCCGGGCGGTCCTCGGCACCGTCGAGGCCGTCTCCGGCTTCACGGTACGGCTGCGCCGGGCCTGGCAGGCCGAGCGGCTGCCCAAGCTGCTGCTGCCGCACCCCGCGCGCACCCACCCGCTGCGCATCGGCCGCGACCCCGCCAACGGGCTGCGCCTGAACCACGAGACGGTCTCCCGTGTGCACGCCGAGCTCAGCCGCCAGGGCGGCATGTGGGTGCTCAGGGACCTCGGCTCCACCAACGGCACCACCGTCAACGGCCGCCGGGTGATCGGCTCGGTCGTCGTCCGCGAGGGCGACCAGGTCACCTTCGGCAGGATGGCGTTCCGGCTCGCCACGGGCTGAACGGCGGCGGGTCCCGTCCGAGCGGGCGTCCGTCATGCGTGCGCGCCCTCCCGAACGGGTGATCCGGACTGCGGAACGCGGGTCGGCGTGCCGATGCAAGGGGGCATGACGTACATCACCAGAGCGACAGCGGTGGCCGGGACCCTGCTGGCGGCGGCCGGTCTCCTCGCGGCCCCGGCCCACGCCGCGTCGCGCCCCTCCCTCCCCCTCGCCGACAACTGGCTCTACCTCACCGTCACCCGCGGCGACGCCCAGGCCGACGACAAGCACGGCACGCTGCTGCTGTGCGACCCGCTGCCCCTGGGGTACGCGCGCGCGGCCGAGGCCTGTGCCGAACTCGAGGCCGCCGGCGGCGACATCGCGCGCATCCCGCAGAAGAAGGTCTTCTGCCCGATGATCTACGCCCCCGTGACCGTCCGCGCGCACGGGCAGTGGGACGGGCGTCCGGTGGACTTCCGGGAGACCTACTCCAGCAAGTGCGCCATGGACGCGCGGACCGGAGCGGTGTTCGCCGTCGACCACTGAACCCGGCGGCCGCACGATGCGACACGGGCGGCGTGGAGGCCTCACGCCGCCCGTTCCCGTGCCTGTTGCGCCGCCACCAGCACCGTGCGGGACTGGTGCTCCACCTGGTGCTCCAACGGCACCCAGCGGGCCCGGAACCGGGCCGCGAAGGCGTCGCACCAGTCGGCGACGAGCTGCTCCAGCCGGGGTGCCGCCCGGTCGTCAGTCTCCCGCAGCACCCGCAGCAGCATCGCCGCCGCGCGCAGCGGCAGCCGCCGCCCGAAGGCGTCCACGCTGCCGACGTAGGCCATCGTCGTACTGGCCGGCGGAGTGTGGATCCAGTCCTCGGCCAGGCCCGGGATCAGCTCCAGCGCCCAGCGCGCCGCCCGCAGCAGCGGACCGTCCACGCCGTCGAGGCGGGGCAGCGCCTCCGCGAGGATCCGCTCCACCTCCAGCGCGTCCCGCAGCAGCCGCTGCGCCAGGCGCCGCATCGCCGCGGCCGGTGCCGGATGCGGAGCCGGATCGTCCACCAGGTCGCTGGCCCACATCGGCACCTCCACCACGGCCGTCAGACCGCCGTACCGGTGCGCGTGGTACCAGGTGCTGTGCCGTGCGTCGTCCGGCATGCTCGGGTAGGCGACGCCCGTCTCCGGGCCGGGCATGACATGCACCCCGGGGCCGGAGGCGGGCCAGCCGGCGGCGTCCGAGGCGCCCGTCTCCACCGGGATGTGCAGCTGCGCCGCGGATTTGGCGAACGGCTCGGCGAGCCCGGGCAGGTCCTTGGTCAGCTGCACCCAGCTGCCGCCCAGGTCGGTGCCGTGCAAGGTCACCTGCAGAAAGGGCCGCAGCTCGTCGATCACCCCGGTCAGCGCGCGGGTCTCGGGCGGCAGCCGGTCCGGCGGCAGCACGGAAGGCGACCACTCCGGCTGTTCGGCGCCCGTCGGCCGGTAGAAGCCGAGGTGGTAGTCGAGCAGGCTGCGCGGCGCGGGCGTCACATGCAGACTCGCCCCGTCCGGATCCGCGCACAGCAGGAAGTGCCAGGACGTGTCCGCCCGCAGATCGCGTTCGGCCCGTACGCGTTCGGCCAGCACCCGCAGGGTGGAGCCCCCGGTCGGCTCGTTGGCGTGGGCGCCGGCGACCACCAGCACCGCCCGCCGGGCGTGCCCCACCGACAGCAGGTGCAGGGGTCTTCCCGCGCGTGAGACGCCCACCCGCCTGAGCGAGCACAGCCCGGGTTCCTGAGCGACCAACGCCTGTGCGGAGGCGATCAGTTCGGGAACGCTGGGGTAGCGCAGCTCCGGCAGAAGACTCACCCCCGACTTGTTCCGCCCGGCTTCGCCCTCCAAGTGCCGCACGGGACGGGTGAACTGTCAAGCATCCGGCGCGGGAGGCTCCGGGGGCGCCCGGAGGGAGGCACCGGGGCGCGGCCCGGGCGGTGCGTGCCGTGCGCTCACTGCTGGTGCAGGCCGCGCCCCGCGAGCGTCAGGAACACCTCGCCCACCGCCTCCGGCAGCGTGGGGTGAGCGTGCACGTGCCGGGCCCCGTCCGCGGGCTCGGCGTCCCGGCCGACGACCAGCCGGCTCTCGGCGATCATCTCCGACACGTGCGGGCCGACCAGGTGCACGCCGCACCTGCCCGCCGCCGGCCGCGGCGACGACCTTCACCATGCCGCCCCGACCGTGCACCGTGCCCTTGGCCACGGCGGTCAGCGGCATCGTGTTCACCTCGGCCTGCTGGCGCAGAGCAATACTCTTCGGTGCCGAATACCTCCAGGTGTCGTCACGGTCTGTGTGCCTTTTCCGAGCTGATCTCGCAAGGCGGGGCGAGCGTTAGCCCAGACATCGATGCGGTCGGAGCATGCTGCGGTTGGCTCGCCGTCACGGATGTGATCGGCGCAGGCGGCACCACGGCCGCCGGCCGGGTGTCGGGCCGCCGGCCTCGATGGCGGGTGCGGGCCGTGCGAGGTGTCGTCGCTCTGGGCTCGGGGCCACCGCAGGCTTGAAGGGGTGCCCGTCGCGCAGGGATGGCGGGGACCTCACCGGACAAACCTGATCTGTGGGCAGCGGGGTGAGGGGTGCTGGAGCAGGTGGTTGTCGAGGTGGCGTAGATGAAGGTCGAAGAAGGCTCGTACGCAGTCGCGTTGCGTGTGGATGGCACGGTTCGGGTCGAGAGTGCCGATTGCCTGCGTCACCTGGCTGGGCGTCAACCCGAGCGCGCCCAAAGTCGCGCCCACGCGCGCGTGCCTCGGCCTAGCTGAGCCCCACCGAGGCCGTCTGCGGCGAGGAGTACGTCGCCCGGAGCACGGCCGCGTAGTCCACCGGAGCCGACGGCAGCCCGGCCGGCGTCTCGGGGACCAGCAGGCCTTCCGCGAACGAGGCGTGGGCGAGGCCGGGCGAGGGCGGCGGCAGCAGGTTCCCGACGCCATGGATGCCCGGCACGGTCGTCAGCAGCCGGTCCCGGTCCGCCGGTACGACGAACCCCCGCTCGTCCGTCGTCAGGCCTGCCGTCGCCAGGCCCGGGCCTCGGTGACCGGCACCCGGCCGACGCCCACCAGCAGCCGCTCCGCCTCCACCGTGGGCGTGCCGGCTGTCCACCGCCGGTCCTGGCTGAGCCCTCTCACCCCTCCCCGACCCGCTCCAGCAACACCACCGGCAGCCGGTCGAAGAGGTCCGCCACGCGCGCGTGCCCGGTGAACTCCCGCCCCGCGGTGAGCACGTCCGCCCACCGGCCCGGCGGCAGCGGCAGCAGGGTCTCCCGCCAGCCGCCGGTCTCCGCGAGCCGCAGCGACAGCCGGGTCGCCGCCGTGACCACCTCTCCGGAGCGCGCGAACGCCACACAGTGGCCCGCCGCCGGGCCTTCGGCGGCCAGCGGTTCGTACGACGCGGCGGCGCCGAAGGCCTCGGGGCGCCGGGCGCGCAGCCGCAGCGCCGCCGCCGTCAGCGCGTCCTTCTCGCCGGGGGCTTCGGGCGGGAACGTCACCGGACGCCGGTTGTCCGGGTCCACCAGCGCCCGGTACTCGCCCTCCGTGCCCTGGTACACGTCCGGCACCCCCGGCATCGTCAGATGGACCAGGGCGGTGCCGAGGACGTTGGCCCGGACGTGCGGTTCCAGCGCCTTGCGGAACGCCGCCACACGCTCGCCCGGCGGCCCGCACGGCCCGGCGGCGACGAACGCGGCCACCGCCTCCTCGTACGGCGGCTCCTGCTCCGTCCAGCTGGTGTACATGCCCGCCTCGCGCACATGCTTCAGCAGTGCCCGCTGCACCCGTTCCTCCTCGGCGGGCCCCAGCCCGAACACCGTCTGCCAGGCCGCCCAGGCCAGCTGTCCGTCCGGCACGCCCACGCCCTCCTCCGGCCGGTTCACCTCGGCCAGCAGCTGCGTCCACCGCTCGGGGCACTCGGTCAGCACGGCCAGCGCCGCGCGCACGTCGGCGCTGCGCTTGGTGTCGTGCGTCGAGACCACCGTGCCGGTGACCGGCCAGTCGCGTTGCACGCGCGCGCAGTACGCGTGGAAGTCCTCCGGTGACACCCCGGGCCGGCCCGGGTCGCCGCCCACCTCGGCCGCCGACAGCAGCGGCACATAGCGGTAGAACGCCGTGTCCTCCACCGCCTTGGCGCGCAGTGCGGACGCGGTCTGCGCGAACCGGGTGCGGAACTCCACCCGGTCGGCGTGGTCCGGCGCCGACGGGTCGCCGGGCGGCTCGACCAGCAGCCGGCGCACGATGCCGACGGCCTCCGCCTCCTCGGGCACCACGAAGGCGAGCCGGGCCTCCTCGGCGGCCTCCTCGGTGACGACGGCGGCCGGGTCACCGGAGGCGTACGGCCGGTACACCCGCATCCGGACCAGCAGTTCCTCCACGGCCGTGCGCAGTGCCCAGGGAGCCCGGTCGCGCAGGGCGAGGTCCGGCGACGTGGCACACACCCGGGTGGCCACCCGGGTGAGCCGGTCGGTCTCGGCGGCCAGCTCGTGCGTGAGCACCTTGTACGCGGCCCGCCGTGCCGTCGCCTCCCAGTTGCCGCCCCGGTCCGTCTGCGGCGCCGCGAACGCCCGGTAGCGGCCCAGCAGTTCGTACGCACCGGTCTGGTCGGTGAACAGGCCGTCGACCTGGCGCAGGGCGTCGTAGCCGGTGGTGCCCGCGACGGGCCAGGACGCCGGCAGCCGTTCGCCGTCGGCGAGGATCTTCTCCACCACGGTCCAGCGCCCGCCGGTCGCCTCGTGCAGCCGGGCGAGGTAGCCGTCGGGGTCGGCGAGCCCGTCGGGATGGTCGATGCGCAGCCCGTCGAGCACGCCCTCGTGCAGCAGCTGGAGGATCTTGGCATGGGTGGCGTCGAACACCTCCGGGTCTTCCGCGCGCACCCCGATCAGCTCCGAGATGCTGAAGAACCGCCGGTAGTTCAGCTCGGTGCGGGCCAGCCGCCACCACACGGGGCGGTACCACTGGGCGTCCAGCAGCTCCGTCAGCGGGAGGTCCTCGGTGCCCGCGCGGAGCGGGAAGGCGTGCTCGTGGTAGCGCAGCACGTCGCCGTCGACCACGAGGTGCTCCAGCTGGGAGCCGACCGGACCGCCGAGCACCGGCAGCAGCACCCGCCCGCCCTGCGCCTCCCAGTCGATGTCGAACCAGCGCGCGTACGGCGAGCCGGGCCCCTCGCGCAGCACCTCCCACAGGGCGTGGTTGTGCCGGGGCGCCATGGCCATGTGGTTCGGGACGATGTCGGCCACCACGCCGAGCCCGTGCTCCCGGGCGGTCCGCGCCAGGGAACGCAGGCCCTCCTCGCCGCCCAGTTCCTCGCGCACGCGCGCGTGGTCCACCACGTCGTAGCCGTGCGTGGAGCCGGGCACGGCCTCCAGGACGGGGGACAGGTGCAGGTGCGAGACGCCGAGCGAGGCCAGGTACGGTACGGCCGCCGCGGCGGCCGCGAACGGGAAGGCGGGCTGGAGCTGCAGCCGGTAGGTGGCCGTGGGCACCTCCGGTCCGGGGCGCGCAGAAGTCATGGAAACCTACGTACCCAGCCCGCCGTCTTTCGTGTCACCGGTTCCTGCACCGGCTCACACACGCGTGCCCGGGCCACGGCGACGCCGTGCCCCGGACGCGTGCCGTCAGCTGACCGGCCCGGCCGGGCCGCTGCCGGCGTGCGGGTCGCAGCCGGGGCGGCTGGCGGCGGCCGCCGTCGAGTTCGGCAGCGCGCTGCTCGTCGCCCGGACGAGTGGCTCCCTGTCCGTCGCGGGGCTGACGAGCGGGGCCCACGCGCTCGGCCAGGTGACCCGCGGGCCGCTCGTGGGGCCGCCTGAGCAGCCGGTACGGGCAGCGGGCGCCGGTGCCGGCCCCGAGGGGCCGCAGGAGACGGCGGGGCGGCCGGTGACGGCCGTCTTCGCGGTGGCGGGCACGGCCGGCAGCGCTCGCCTTCGCCCGGTCCCTGGAGACGCGGCCGACGCGGTGCCGCGCACCGGAAGCTGACGACAACGCCGCCACGCGCGCGTACCGGAGCGGCAGCCCCGCCGGGGCCGCCGCTCCGAGCTCTCCGTCCCGCTATGCCGGCCGCTGCAGCACCGTCAGGCTGCGGTCCGGCAGGGTGATCCGGTCTCCGGCCCCGACCTTGGCCCCGGACCCCGGGGGCACGCCGTCCGGCCGGGCCGTGTCGACGACCACCTGCCACTGCCGCCCGTGGTCGACCGGCACCACGAAGTCCAGCGGCTCCGGGGAGGCGTTGAACATCAGCAGGAAGGAGTCGTCGGTGATGCGCTCCCCGCGCGGCCCCGCCTCGGAGATCGCGTTGCCGTTCAGGAAGACCGTCAGCGCCGAGGCACGGGCCGAGTCCCAGTCCCGCTGGGTCATCTCGGCACCCTCCGGGGTGAACCAGGCGATGTCGGACAGGTCGTCGTGGGTGCCCTCCACCGGACGGCCGTGGAAGAACCGGCGCCGGCGGAAGACCGGGTGGTCCCGGCGCAGCCACACCATCGCGCGCGTGAACTCCAGCAGCTCGCTGCGGTCCTCGGGCCAGTGCACCCACGACAGCTCGTTGTCCTGGCAGTAGGCGTTGTTGTTGCCGCGCTGGGTCCGGGCGAACTCGTCGCCGTGGCTGATCATCGGCACGCCCTGGGACAGCATCAGGGTGGCGATGAAGTTCCGCATCTGCCGGGCGCGCAGCGCGAGCACCTCCGGGTCGTCGGTCTCCCCTTCCGCCCCGCAGTTCCAGGACCGGTTGTGGCTCTCGCCGTCCCGGTTGTCCTCGCCGTTGGCGCTGTTGTGCTTCTCGTTGTACGAGACGAGGTCGTGCAGGGTGAAGCCGTCGTGGCAGGTGACGAAGTTGATGGAGGCCAGCGGGCGGCGGCCGTCGTCCTGGTAGAGGTCGGAGGACCCGGTCAGCCGGGAGGCGAACTCCGCGAGCGTCCGCGGCTCGCCCCGCCACAGGTCCCGTACGGTGTCGCGGTACTTGCCGTTCCACTCGGTCCACAACGGCGGGAAGTTGCCCACCTGGTACCCGCCCTCGCCCACGTCCCACGGTTCCGCGATCAGCTTCACCTGGGAGACCACCGGGTCCTGCTGCACCAGGTCGAAGAACGACGACAGCCGGTCCACCTCGTGGAACTGCCGGGCGAGCGTGGCCGCCAGGTCGAAGCGGAAACCGTCGACGTGCATCTCGGTGACCCAGTACCGCAGCGAGTCCATGATCAGCTGGAGCACGTGCGGGGACCGCATGAGCAGCGAGTTCCCCGTGCCCGTGGTGTCCATGTAGTAGCGCGGATCGTCGGCGAGCCGGTAGTACGACGGGTTGTCGAGGCCCTTGAAGGACAGCGTCGGGCCCAGGTGGTTGCCCTCGGCGGTGTGGTTGTAGACGACGTCCAGGATGACCTCGATCCCGGCCTCGTGCAGCGCCCGGACCGCCGACTTGAACTCCAGCACCTGCTGACCGCGGTCGCCCCAGGAGGCGTACGCGTTGTGCGGGGCGAAGAAGCCGATGGTGTTGTAGCCCCAGTAGTTGCTCAGGCCCATGTCGGCCAGCCGGTGGTCGTTCACGAACTGGTGGACGGGCATCAGCTCCAGGGCCGTCACACCGAGCTCGGTCAGGTGTTCGATCAGGGCCGGGTGGGCGAGCGCCGCGTAGGTGCCGCGCAGTTCCTCGGGCAGCCCCGGATGGCGCATGGACAGGCCCTTCACATGGGCCTCGTAGATCACCGTGTGGTGGTACTCGGTGCGCGGTGGCCGGTCGTCGCCCCAGTCGAAGTACGGGTTGGTCACCACCGAGGCCATGGTGTGCGGCGCCGAGTCCAGGTCGTTGCGGCGGTCAGGAGCACCGAAGTGGTAGCCGTACACCTCCTCGCCCCACCGGATCGAGCCGCTGATCGCCTTCGCGTACGGGTCGAGCAGCAGCTTCGCGGAGTTGCAGCGCAGCCCGCGGCCGGGGTCGTACGGGCCGTGCACCCGGAACCCGTACCGCTGTCCGGGCATCACGCCCGGCACGTACGCGTGCCGCACGAACGCGTCGCTCTCGCGCAGTTCCACCGCCGTCTCCGAGCCGTCGTCGTGCAGCAGACACAGCTCTACTCGGTCCGCGGCCTCCGTGAAGGCCGCGAAGTTGGTTCCGGCGCCGTCATAGGTGGCGCCGAGCGGATACGCCTCTCCAGGCCAGACCTGCATGGCTACGACTCTCCCAGGTGTGCCACCGCCCCGGGGCCGCGTTCGCCCCCGAGTCTCCCCGAATTGACGGAACCTCCTCAGACTTATGGCCCTCTTACCCACCGACCGGCGCACATGGCGTCCCTGGTACCCGCCGTGTGCCGAACCAGTGGGGCGACACGTACTCCCGTGGACCACGGGGAGCAGGGGGAGAGCGTGCGTGAGACAGTGAACCGCCATCTGGGGAAGTTAGTGGCGGCGGTGGCCCTCGCGACGGTGGGGACCGCCGCGGTGGTCGCGATCACCCTTCCGGGCACGGCGGGGGCGGACACCCCGCCCTCGGCGAGCGGCGGCACCCGGCCAGGCCAGGGCGCGGACGCGGTCCCGCCCGGTGTCGTCGAACAGGCGCCGGCGGCGGGTGCCAGGGGCACCGGCCGGGACCCGCTGACCGACGGCGAGATCCGGCGGGCCGAGACGATCGCCCTGAACCGGCAGCTGCTGCGTACGGGCGAGAACGTCGGCGGGGGCCGTGGCCCCCAGCGCCTCAGCGCCGACCTGGCCGACCCGGAGGCGGACGAGGTGGACGACCCGAACGCGCCGCGCCGGGCGGACGTCACCTTCTACGACTACAAGAGCGACACGCTCGTCACCAAGACCGTCGACCTGGCGACCGGCGAGGTCGAGCACACCAGCACCCGGCACGGCGTCCAGCCGCCGCTGAGCCGTGCCGAGAACGCCGAGGCGGCCAGGCTGCTGATCGCCGACCCGCTGGGCGCGGGTCTCAAGGCGGACTACAAGGACGCCACCGGTCATGAGCTGACCTCTCCGGACCAGCTGCTGATCAACGGCGCCGTCTACCGCGCCACGCCGGGCGGACAGCCCGCCGTGCTCGACAAGTGCGGCGAGCACCGCTGCGTGCGGCTGTTCCCGAAGGTCGAGAACGGTCCATGGATCGACGCCCGGTGGCTGGTCATCGACCTGAGCGCCCGCAAGGTCGCCCGGCTCGACCGCCACTGACCCGGCAGCCCGTTCGCTTGTCCACCGTGCAACTCGTGCAGGGGAGCCATTTCTTCATGCGCAGAAACAGAATCAGCCCTGTCCGCACGCGGGTGGCCGTCGGCCTGACCGTCGCCGCTCTGGCCGCCGGCGCGACGGCCGGCGCCGGACCGGCCGCCGCCCGGCCGGGGACCGCCGTCGCGGCCGCCGCCGACTGCAGCGCCGCCTACCGGATCGAGCAGAAGCTCTCCACCGGTACCACCTGGCGGATGTGCTGGCACTACGACAGCAAGGCCGGTCTCGTCCTGGAGAACGTCTCCTACCAGCCCAAGGGCGAACCGAAGCCGATCAAGGTCCTCAACAGCGCACGCCTCGCCCAGATCGACGTCCCCTACGACGACGGCAGCGTCGAGTGGGACGACGTGACCGGCCAGAACTTCGCGCAGGGCCTGATGAACCTCGCCCCGGACGAATGCCCCGGCGGCGCCATCAAGACGGTCCGGGTCGCCGACGCCATCTACTCGTCGCCGAACGTCAAGGGCCTGTGCACGACCACGCGTTCGCGCGGCCACGCCTACCGGAGGCTGGGCGACGACACGCACAAGGTCTACGAGACACAGGGCCGGGACCTGCTCGTCTACACGGTCAACAAGGTCGGCTGGTACGAGTACATCAGCGAGTGGCGGTTCCAGGACGACGGCACCATCGGCATGAACGCCGGCGCGACCGGCAGTCTCTCCCCCGACGACTACGACGCCGGCGACGGACGCGGCTGGCCCCTCGGCAAGGGCGCCAAGGCCTACGCGACCAGTCACAGCCACAACATCTTCTGGCGGCTGGACTTCGGGCTGGACGGCTCCTCCAGGACCAGGATCGAGCAGTACGACTCGGCGGTCACCGCGCCGACGGGACGTCAGGAAGCCCCGGCCGTCAAGACCGCCCGCACCCCGGTCACCAAGGAATTCGCCGGGGACTACGAGCCCTACCGCTGGTGGCGCGTGGTGAGCGCGACCGGCAGGAACAAGGACGGGCACGCGCGTTCGTACGAGATCGTGCCCGGTCCCACCACCAAGTATCCGGGTCGCAGCTTCACCCGGCACGACCTGTACGTCACCGAGTACAACAGGTGCGAACAGTTCGCCAGCAACAACCCGGGCCCCTGCCCGGCCGGCGCGGGCAGCTCGGTCGACAAGTGGGTCGACGGCCAGGCCCTCACCCACCCGGTGATCTGGATGAACGTCGGCTTCCACCACATCGCACGGGACGAGGACCAGCAGCCCATGCCGGTGCACTGGCAGGGCTTCGCCATCGCCCCGCGGGACGTCACCGCTATGAATCCGCTCACTCCGCGTGACCTGGCATGGCAGAACGGCCATTGGGAGCCGCGTAGTTGAGGAGAACAGTTGAGGAACCGACCTGTCCATCCGGCTGCACCGCCCACCCCTCGCGGAGTACCCTTCCTTGATCGTTGAGACGGGAAAGGCCCCCAGGGAGTGGAAGGCGGTGCACGGGTGGGCTCGGGAGGGCTGGAGCTGCCCCCTGGTGACGAGGGTCACGTGGGTACCCCCGAACACGACCCGCCCGGGGGGGTGTCCCGGGCCCGCCCGAGGGCCCGGGGGTCCTTGGGGCCGGAGCTGGACTGGGACGCCGACGCCTGGCGGGAGGTGCGCACCCGCGCCCAGCGGGCCGGCCGGGCCTACATCTGGCTGAACCTCGTCGAGCAGCGCCTGCGCGCGGTCGTGGCCGCCGTGCTGCGTCCCATCTACGAGCCCGTCCACGCCGACGACTGGGTGGTCGCCGCGGCCGGCCCGGCCGGGCAGGAGTGGGTGCAGCGCGCCGTCGCCGTCCGGGAAGTCAGCCGCCGCAAGGGCTACTTGCTCGACCCGGCCGACGACAACGTGCTCAGCTTCCTCACCCTCCCGCAGCTGCGCGAGCTGGTGGTGCAGCACTGGCCGTGCTTCGAGCCGTACTTCGACGAGCGCCGCGACCTCGAACTCGCCCTGGACGAGCTGGAGGTGACCCGCAACGTCGTCTCCCGCAACCGGGCGCTGTCCGAGGCGGTCCTCAACCAGGCCGAGCGCGCCTCCGCCCGGCTGCTGGAGATGCTCGGCGCCGGCGGTGACGTGCCCTCCGCGCGCCGGCTGCCCGTGGACGCGGTGGAGGACCTGGTAGGGGACCGGTACGCCGACGTGGTCGCCGTCCACGCGGACCGGGTGCGGCTGCTGCGCCGGTTCCCGGCCGAGGACATCTTCGGCTCCGCCCGCCGCCTCGACGCCATCGGCATCGGTCTCAACCTGCTCGTGCAGAACTTCTCCGGCCGCCGGCTGATCCGGCTGGCCGAGTCCGGCTGCCGGGTACGGCTGCTCTTCCTCAACCCGGCCTCCAGCTCGGTCAAGCGCCGCGAGCGCGAACTGGGGATGAAACGGGGGGAACTGAGCAGGTCGGTCGAGATGAACATCCTGCACATGCGCCGGGTCCGCTCCCGGCTGCGCGACCCGGGCGCCTTCGAGATCCAGGTCTACGACGAGACACCGCGCTTCACCGCCTACCTGGTGGACGGCGACGGCGCCGACGGCATCGCCGTGGTGCAGTCCTACCTGCGCGGGGCGCGCGGGATGGAATCGCCGGTGCTGGTGCTGCGCAACGGCAGCAAGCTGGTCAAGTCGGATGATGTGGGGGAAGCCGGGCTCTTCCCGACATACCGCGAGGAGTTCGAGCTGTCTTGGGCGGATTCGCGCCCCGTGTCCTGAGCGGGGGTCCTGAACGGTCCGGCGGTGCAGGCGGATCGCGACCCTCGGATTGTCAGTGCCGCGTGCGATGGTGGAGGCCACTGGGGGAAAGCACCACCAAGAAGGGGGACCGCCCATGGGCCGGCACCGGGAGCCGCTGACCGACTTCGACCCGGAGACGACCGGGACCGCTCCGCGTCAGGCGCGCATCGCCACCGGCGCGGTGGCCGCGCGATGAGCTGGATCACTGGGCCGCTGGTGGCCTTCGACCTGGAGACCACGGGCACGGACATCGAGATCGATCGCATCGTCACCGCGGCGGTCGTGCGACTGGAACCGGACGGGGCCGTCTCGGCGGAACGGACCTGGCTGCTCGATCCCGGGGTGGTGATACCCGAACAGGCTTCGGCGATCCACGGCATCTCGACCGACCACGCCCGCGAGCACGGCGTCGCGGCTTCCTCGGCGGTCGAGGAAATCACTCTGGCCGTCGCCGAGGTGCTGCGCTCAGGGACACCTCTGGTGGTGATGAACGCCCGCTACGACCTGTCGCTGCTGGACCGTGAGTGCCGGCGCTACGGGCTGGAGTCGATCAGCGAGCGACTGGGCATCGTGCCCTCGCCGGTCATCGATCCGCTGGTGATCGACAAGCACGTCGACCAGTACCGCAAGGGCACCCGCGCCCTGCACGCGTTGTGCGCGCACTACGGGGTGTCGCTGGAAGACGCGCACGACGCGAGAGCGGACGCGGTGGCCGCCGCCCGCGTCGTGCGACGCATGGGGGAGAAGCACCAGCCCGTCGGGACGATGCCCCTGACGGACCTGCACGACCTCCAGGTGCGGGCGGCAGCCGCACAGTCGGCCTCCCTGCAGGCGTACCTGCGGCGGAGCACGAATCCGACGGCAGTCGTCGAGTCCGCCTGGCCGGTCATACCGCGGAGCCGGTGACCCAGGGGGGTCCAGGTCCCTCAGGCGAGCGGGTCGCCGACCCGGATCAGGTCGTCGAGGCGCCCTGGCGGCAGCGTCTCCCGCCTCCGCGCATGCCGGCCGCCGCCCGGGTACGTGTCCTTCGGCCCGGTGCGGCTCCGCATCCTCAGAACGGATACCAGCGCACCGTCTCGTCCCCGTCCCGCAACGACCCCACCCGGCGCCGGAACTCGGCCAGTGCCGCGGGACTGCTCGGGGCGTGCTGGGCCACCCAGGCACAGCTCGCCGTCTCCCGGGCACCGCGCAGTACGCCGCACCCCTCCCACTCCCGCACATCCCAGCCGTAGACCCGGACGAACGAGTCGTACGCCTCGCCGGGCAGCCCGTAGCGGTCGCGGGAGAGGGCCATGACCACCAGATCGTGCTCGCGCAGGTCGGCGGAGAAGGTCTCCAGATCCACCAGGACCGGCCCGTCCGGCCCGACGTGCACATTGCGGGGCAGCGCGTCGCCATGGATGGGACCCGGCACCAGATGAGGCGTCAGCGCGGCCGCGGCCGCCGCGAACCCGTCCCGCCGCTCGCGCAGATACGCCGCGTCGGCAGGGTCGATCGCATCGCCCGCGAGCCGCAACCAGCGTTCCACACCGCCCAGCAGCTCCCGGGGCGGCAAGGCGAAAGGAGGAGAGGGCAGTGCGTGCACCGTCCGCAGCAGCTCCGCCAGATCGCGCGGCTCGGCGGGCCGTACCGGATCCGGCAGCCGGTGCCACACGGTCACCGGGTGGCCCTCGACCAGACGCGGCTTCGGCTCGGCCGCGCGTACGGCCGGCACGCCCGCCTCGTCCAGCCAGCCGGCGATGTCCAGCTCGCGCCGGGACCGTTCGAGCAACTCGGCGTCGCGGCCCACCTTCACCACCAGGCCACCGGCGGCGAACACCGCGTTCTCGCCGAGGGCCAGGAGCCGCGCGTCGCGGGCCCGGCCCGGCAGCACTCCCGCCGTGGCCAGTACGTCCCGTGCCCGTGCCTCGTCCATCGCGCCTCCGTGCCGGTATCGGTCGGTTCTCTCCGGCCAGTCTCGCATCGGCACAGGCCGGGCGAGGTGGGCGGCCCCTTGACGAGGCATCGGGGCATCGCGCCTGCCCACCGGCATCCGGTCGCTGAGTGGTCGCGTCACCAAAACACTTTGAACGAGACGTCTCGTCTTGCCTGCGGTGGTCGCCATGACCACTCCCGCCCACATCGCCATGTTCTCCATCGCCGCGCACGGTCATGTGAACCCCGGTCTGGAGGTGATCCGCGAACGGGTGGCCCGCGGCCACCGGGTCACGTACGCCATCCCGCCGGCGTTCGCCGAGAAGGTGGCCGCCACCGGGACCCGGCCCGTGCCCTTCAACTCCACGCTGCCCGGACCCGACGCCGCCCCGGAGGCCTGGGGGACCACGCTGCTGGACAACGTGGAGCCGGGTTCTGCAGCCCCATGCCGACCGGGTCGACGAGCGCGTGCACACCTTCGTCGGCGCCTGCCAGGGCGACCGCGCCGACCAGGGTGACTGGCAGCGGCCGGCCGGCGCCGAGAAGGTGGTGCCGGTGTCGCTGGGCTCGGCCTTCACCAAGCAGCCGGCCTTCTACCGTGCCTGCGTCCGCGCCTTCGGTGACCTGCCCGGCTGGCACCTGGTCCTCCGGATCGGCAGGCATGTGAACCCCGCCGAGCTGGGCGACGTACCGGACGGCGTGGAAGTGCGCGACTGGGTACCGCAGTTGGCGGTTCTCCGGCAGGCCGACCTGTTCGTCACACACGCGGGCGCCGGCGGCAGTCAGGAGGGGCTGGCCACCACCACGCCGATGATCGCCGTACCGCAGGGCGTCGACCAGTTCGGCAACGCCGACATGCTCCGGTCCCTCGGCGTCGCCCGCCGGCTGTCCACCGAGGTGGGCCCACCGGCCGCCTCCGCGGGACCGCGCTCGCCCTGGTGGACGATCCGGAGGTGGCCCACCGGCTGAAGGAGGTCCAGGCCGGGATGGCCCAGGAGGACGGCACCCGGCGAGCGGCGGATCTGATCGAGGCCGAACTGCCGCCCGGCACGCGGAAGTAGGGCGGCGCCCCGAAGCCGGTCGCACGGCCGCCCACGTCGAAGGGGCGTGGGTGGCTGCGCGACCAGCCCCCCACGCCCCGCACCCGGCCCCGGCCCCGACCGGCCCGGCGGGCAGCCGACGGATCAGACCGGCAGCCGCTCCCCCTCCTCGCGTACCTGCGGGGAGGCGACCGGCGCCTCGTCGTGGGTGAGGTCCGGCAGCCGCCGCAGCCACTTCGGCAGGTACCAGTTGCGCTCGCCGAGCAGGGCCATCACGGCCGGCAGCAGGACCCCGCGGATGACCGTCGCGTCGATCAGGACCGCCGCGGCCAGACCCACGCCCATCTGCTTCATGGACTGCATCGACAGCGTGCCGAAGATCGCGAACACGGCCACCATGATGACCGCGGCGCTGGTGACGACGCCGGCCGTGGTGACCACGCCGTGCCGGATCGCGTCCGCGGTGCTGCGGCCCCGCATCCGGGCCTCACGGATGCGGGAGACGACGAACACGTGGTAGTCCATCGAGAGCCCGAACAGGATCACGAAGAGGAACAGCGGCAGCCAGGTCACGATCGCGCCGACTCCCTCCGCGCCCACCAGCGAGGCCCCCCAGCCGTGCTGGAAGACGGCGACGAGGATGCCGTACGCCGCCCCCACCGACAGCAGGTTGAGCACGATCGACGTGATCGCGACGGTCAGCGAGCGGAACGACAGCAGCATCAGCAGGAACGCGAAGACGATCACGAACGCGAAGACCGGGACGACGGAGCCGAGCAGTTGGTCGTTGAAGTCGTGGTTGCCGGCCACCTGCCCGGTCACCGGCGCCTGCACACCGTCCACCTTGCCGAGTGTGGCGGGCCGCACCTGGTCGCGCAGCATGTCCAGGCTCCTGACCGCCCGGTCCATGTCGGAACCACCGACCAGCGGGACGGAGACCAGAGCGACGTTCTGCGCGGTGTGCAGCCGGATGTCGACCGGGCCGCGCGAGGCGCCCGAGGCGATCGCCTGCTGCTTGAAGTCGGCCAGTGCCCGCCGTACCGCGGGAGCGTTGATGTCCCTGGCCTTGACGACCACCTGGGCGGGCTCACTGCCGCCAGGGAAGGCGTCGTTGACGCGGTTGTACGTCTGCACGATCGGCAGGGACTTCCCGAACTCCTGGTCCATGGTGAGCTGCTGGGTCTTCATGCCCAGCGCGGGCGCCGCGATCGCCAGCAGCGCGCCGGCCGCCACGACGACGGAGACCAGCGGCCTGGCCAGCACGCCCCGCAGGACGGCAGTCCAGAACCGGCTGCCCTCGTCCGCGGACCGCTTACGGCGGCTGCGGTTCAGGAACGGGATCCGGCCCTTCTCCACGCGCTCGCCGAGCAGCGACAGCAGCGCCGGCAGCACCGTCACCGACCCGACCATGGCGACCGCGACCACCATCAGCGAGGCGAGCCCCATCGCCTCGAACTCGGCGAGCCCGGTGAAGAGCATGCCCGCCATCGCCACGCACACCGTGACACCGGAGACGATGACCGCCCGGCCGCTGGTGGCGGCGGCGATCCGCAACGCGGTCCTCGCGTCCCGGCCGGCCTGCCGCTCCTCGCGTTCGCGGCGCAGATAGAACAGGCAGTAGTCGACGCCGACGGCCATACCGACCAGCAGCATCACGGAGTTGGCGGTGTCGCTCATCGGCTGCAGATGGCTCACGACGCCCATCAGGCCCATCGTCGCCATGATCGCGGTGATCGCGAGGGCCACCGGCAGCAGTGCCGCCATCAGCGCGCCGAACGCGATCAGCAGGATGCCGAGCGCCACCGGCACCGCCGAGTACTCGGCCTGCTTGAAGTCGTCCCCGAAGGCGTCCTTGTACTGCTTCTGCATGCTGGCGCCGCCGATCTCCTCGATCCGCAGGCCCTCGTGCGCCTTCTGCACCCCGGCGACGGCGTTCAGCACCGGCTCGACCCGGTCGACGGCCGTCTTGGCGTCACCGCGCATGTCGAACTGCACCAGCGCGCTGCGGCCGTCGCGGGAGATGGTGCGGGTGTCGTACGGCGAGGTCACGGCCGTGACCTCGCCGGTGCCCTCGACGGCCTTGACCACCTCGGCGACGGCGGCCCGGAACTCGGACCCGGTCGCCGCGACGGCGGCGTCCCTGGACTGGATCAGGACGGTCTCGCCGGCCGGCTGCTTGATCCCCGCGTCGTCGATGATCTGCGCAGCCGTGTGCGTCTCGCCCTTGAGCTGGTTGTTCTCGTCGACGTCGACCCGGCCCGCCGCCGAGCCGAGTCCCATCGCCAGTACGACGAACAGCACCCATATGCCGACGGCCGCCCAGCGGTGCCGGGCGCTCCAGCCGCCGGCACGGGCGGCCAGCCCCCGCACCGGCACGTCCCTGTTCCCCATCGCGGGCCTTCCCCCTCGTGTGCGGTGACGGCCCCCTGCCGCCACGTCTGTGCTTGCTCCGTTCGACGGTATGAGCCGCACGAGCACCTCTCTTCGTGCTGCCTGGTGAACTCGGCGGCCCGTCGGTCAGCACTGGGGAGGACAGCGGCCCCTTACACCTTTCTCCACTTCTCGGGGACGCGTCTCGGGGTCGTCGCCCCCCGTATCCGCAAGCGGGGGACGTGGGTTGTCCGTTCTGCCGTCGGCGCGGGGGTTTGTGATTACGAAACTTTGTTGAACAAGTCACAGGTGCGTGTAGAGGTTGATCCCGGGCCCGCCCATCGGCGAGAGTTTCGCGCAACCCCGCCCGGCGCGGGTAACGGCCGTCGTGCCCGCCCCCACGGGGCACGACGGCCGTTCTAAGGTGGCCGCATGACGACCTACGCGGCGCTGCTGCGCGGAATCAACGTCGGCGGCGGCAGGAAAGTGCCCATGGCGGACCTGCGTTCGCTGCTGACCGGCCTCGGCCTGACCGGCGTACGGACCCATCTGCAGAGCGGACAGGCCGTCTTCACCACCGGACGCGGCGACGAGGAGTCACTGGCGGCGGAGCTGACCCGGGCGATCGAGGAGCGGTTCGGCTTCCCGGTGGACGTGCTCGTGCGCGACCACGCCTATCTGAAGGCGGTCGCCGAGGCCTGTCCGTTCCCGGCCGCCGACCTGCAGCCCAAGCAGCTGCACGTCACGTACTTCTCGGCACCCGTCACCCCCGACCGCTACGCCGAGATCGACCCCGCCGCCCATCTCCCCGAGGAGTTCCGGCTCGGCGACCGCTGCCTGTACCTGTACGCCCCCGAGGGCCTCGGCCGCTCCAAGCTCGCCGAGGCGCTGTCCCGTCCGCGTCTGACCAAGGGCCTGATCGCCACCAGCCGGAACTGGAACACCGTGCTCAAACTGGTCGAGTTGACGGCTGTGGAAGAGTGACGGACCGCGGCCCGAGGTAGGTCGTCAGGGACTGGATCTCGCGGGGTACGGCCAGCCGCGGGTCGGTGCTCAGGCGGCGCAGCTCCTCGGTGGTGCCGGCCGCGGCCACCGTGTCGAGCAGTGCGAGGTCGGCCTCGGCCAGGGGTCCTGCCCCGTACCACGGACCCCAATCGTCCCAGGGCAGCGGCTCGGTGCCGGTCAGCGCGGCCAGGTCCAGTACGACGCTGTGGGCCACCAGATCCAGGCCGCGCAGGTCCGGTTCGCCCCACACGCCGAAGGTGTCCGCGTCCGCCTCGCCGGCCCGGCAGGCCCGCCACGCCTGCCCGGCGACGACGAACTGGTCACGGGGCACGTCCAGCGGGTCGAACGGCACGCCGTAGCGGGCGTCGTGGACCTGCGGGTCGGCCAGCCGCCAGCGGCCGTCCGGGAGTTGGTACTCGGTCACCCAGTGCTCGTCGTGGAAGCCGTCGACGAAGTAGGCGGTGTACCCGCCGCGGACGCGGGCCGGGGTGCCGGTGGCCCGCAGCAGGGAGCACAGCAGGAGCGCGTAGTCCCGGCAGGTGCCGACGAACCGCTGGTCGTACGGCCGTTCGACGGTGAGCGGGCCGGACCCGCGCTCGCGCAGGATGCGCAGGATCGCCGTGACGTACCGCGACTCGGCGTCGTGGTGCAGACGGTCCTCGGGGACGGCGTACGCGAAACGGCCGCCCTCGCGCCGGTGCAGGATCAGGCCGCGCACCAGGCCGGTGAGCCGGCGCGGATCGCGGGGCAGGGCGGCCACGTCCAGGTCGCCCGGGTCGCTGTACGGCGTCTGCCGCAGGTAGAAGTCGTCCATGGCCGGCACGCTCGCCGTTGCCCCAGGGACAAGGTCAAGTCCGCATGTCTTCTCGGTGATCGTCGGGCAGGGGCGCGTACGGGTGTGCGAGGCTCTGATCATGCGCTACATCGTCATCGGTGCGGGAGCGGTCGGCGGGACCGTCGGCGGGCGGCTGGCCCAGGCCGGCCGTGACGTCGTCCTCGTGGCACGCGGCCGGCACCTGGTGGCACTGGGGGAGCACGGGCTCCGGCTGCGGGTGCCGGAAGGGGAGTCGACGTACCGGCTGCCCGCCGTCGACGGCCCGGGCCCGCTCGGCGAGCTCCGCCCCGACGACGTCCTCGTCCTCGCCGTGAAGACGCAGGACACGGTGGCCGCCCTGGAGAACTGGGCCGAGGCGCCCGTCGCGGGCGGCGGCACCGCGGCCGAGCGGTTGCCGCTGGTGTGCCTGCAGAACGGGGTGGAGAGCGGGCGGCTGGCGCTGCGCCGCTTCCGCCGGGTGTACGGCGTCTGCGTCTGGCTGCCCTCGACCTTCGTGGCGCCCGGTGCCGTCTCCGCCGCCGGTACCCCGCTCACCGGCATCCTGCACCTCGGCCGACTGCCGCACGGCACCGACGACACCGCCCGCCGGATCGCCGCCGACCTCGCGGACGCGTGCTTCGAGGCACCGGTGGTGCCGGACGTGGCCCGCTGGCAGTACGCCAAGCTGCTCGGAAACCTCGGCAACGCCCTCGAAGCGGTCAGCGGGCCGGTGTCCGGCGCGGCCGCCGCGGCGCTGTACGCGCGCGTGCGGGCCGAGGGGGAGGCCGTGCTCGACGCGGCCGGCATCGCGTACGCGAGCGCCGGGGAGCAGCAGGCGGCCCGCGGCGACAAGGTCACCCTGGTGCCGCTGGACGGGGCCCCGCGCGGCGGCGGTTCCTCCTGGCAGTCCCTCGCCCGGGGCACCGGCACCATCGAGGCCGACTACCTCAACGGGGAGATCGTGCTCCTCGGCCGGCTGCACGGCGTGCCGGCCCCGCTGAACGAACTGCTCCAGCGGCTCGCCAACCGGTTCGCGCGGGAACGCCGGGCCGCGGGGTCGATGCCGGTCGCGGAACTGGTGCGCCTGGCTGACGAGACGGTGCCGTCCGCCATCTGATCCCGCTGCCACCCGGTCCCGGGCGCCGCCTCGGTCCCGTCCGCCACCTGATCCGGCCGCCTGCCGATCGGCGCCGTGCCTGTGCCGGTTGATGTTCCGGCCGGGCCGGCGTTTGCTGGGGTCCGGGCGCGCGGGCGGGCCGGGTCCGGCGCGCAGGAAGGGGACGGGGGAACGGTGGAGGACTTCACGGGGGACGCCGGGCTGCGGCTCGCGGCACGGTTCGAGGCGGACCGGCCGCATCTCACGGCCGTGGCCCATCGGCTGCTCGGCTCGGCCGCCGAAGCCGACGACGCGCTGCAGGAGGCCTGGCTCCGGGCCCGGCAGGCCGACCTCGACGCGGTGCGCAACCCCACGGGCTGGCTGACCACCGTGGTGACCCGGGTCTGCCTCAACATGCTGCGGGCCCGCCGCAACCGGCGCGAGGAGTTCACCGGCGCCCAGGACGACTCCCACGACGTCCCGCCGCGCACCGCCGACGCCGGCGACCCCGCCCGCGAGGCGCTGCTGGCCGACGAGGTCGGGGTCGCGCTGCTGGTCGTCCTCGACACTCTCGGCCCGGCCGAACGGGTCGCCTTCGTGCTGCACGACCTGTTCGCCGTGCCCTTCGCGGAGATCGCCCCGCTGATCGGGAAGAGCCCGGCCGCCACCCGGCAGCTGGCCGGCCGGGCCCGTCGCCGCGTCCAGGGCGGACCGGCCGCGTCCGGCACGGACGCCGTACGCCGCCGCCGGGCCGTCGAGGCGTTCCTGGCGGCCACCCGCGAAGGCGACTTCACGGCCCTGGTCGCGCTGCTCGACCCCGAAGTGGTGCTGCACGCCGACGCGCTGGTCGTGCCCACGCCCGAACCGGTCACCGTGCGCGGCGCCGAGCCCGTCGCCCGCGGTGCGATGGCGGCCGTGGCCCGCGCCCAGTGCACCGGACTCGCCCTGCTGGACGGCGAGTTCGGTCTGGTCATGGCCGAGCGGGGGCGGCCGCGGCTGGTCCTCGCCTTCGCCTTCGGCACGGACGGGAGGATCACCGGGATCGACGTCGTGGCGGAACCGGGACGCCTGCGGAAGACCGGCATCGCGGTGGTGGACCCGGGGCGTGCGGGGGCCGGCGGCCGGGCGGAATTGGATCAGTGAACCAGGAGGGGATTGGGCCGGGACGTTGCGCCAATGGGCGACTAGCGTCGCTTGCATGACCTACCGCGACACCGCCGCCGAGTCCACCCCGACCCGGGTCGACTTCTTCTTCGACCCCGCCTGTCCCTTCGCCTGGATCACCTCACGCTGGCTGCTGGAGGTCGAGCGGCTGCGCCCGCTCGACCTCCGGTTCCGGGTGATGAGCCTGTACCTGCACAACACGGGCAACGAACTCCCCGACTGGTACCGGGACCTGGTGGACCGTTCGATCGGCCCGGTGCGGGTCGCCGTGGCCGCCGCCGCGCGGCACGGCGACAAGGTGCTGCGCGACCTGTACACGGCGTTCGGCACCCGGATCCACGAAGCCCGGATCGAGGACTTCGACCAGGTGGTCGCCGAGTCGCTGGCCGAACTCGGGCTGCCCGCGGACCTGTCGGCCGCCGCGCACGATCCGTCGTACGACGACGCGGTGCGCCGCAGTCACGAGGCCGGCGTGGAGCCGGAGTCGGGTGGCTATGTGGGCACGCCGACCATCCACGTCGACGGCACCGTGTGGTTCGGACCGGTGCTGCGCGCCGTCCCGCGTGGCGCGGAGGCGGCCGAACTCTTCGACAGCTTCCGGGTGCTGGCCCGCCACCCCGACCTGTTCGAGCTCAAGCGCACCCGCACCGGCGCCCTACGCTTCGACTGAGCGTGCGGCCGAGTGGCCGATAAAAGCCCCTCGCGCGCACCGAGTTCGGCGGACGAGTGACACGTGGGCCGTGACAGGCGCAGAACGAAGAGCCGCCGCGGTCCGACGTCGCAGGGGAGCGCCGGACCGCGGTGCCCTTTACCACGCGCCCAGCCCCCGGGGCCAGCGCTCCGCGAACCCCGCGACAAACACACCGGCGTGTCCCTAGGGTGAAGCGCGCGGACGGCCGGAGGGGGCGAATGAGCGTGACGGGCAGACCATTACCTGCGCTGCCGCAGTCCCGCGGGACCGCGGCGACCCGGCGGCCGGGCGGCGGCCCGGTGCGCCTCGACGGCGTTCTCACCGCCCGCGGCGGCCGCACGCCCGCCGGGGACCGGCCGGGCACTCCCGGGCGCCTGCGAGCGGTCGGACCGGCCGCCCTTCCCGCCCCCGCCGCGGCACGGTCAACGGACGCCATTCACCCGGATGGGTGGCGATTTTCGGCCTACTCGGCGCCGTCGCGGACGCTCTCGCCCCGTGCCGGCGAGGCCGCCCCCACCGCCGCCCCCACCGGGCCGTTCGCCGGCAGCAGCACGGAGCCGGGCGGCCGGTCCGGCGGCGCGCCGGCGTCAGCAGACCGGGCGACGCCCCCGGTGACGGAACGTACGACCACGGCATCGGTGACGTCAGCCGTCCCGGCGTCTTCGGCGCGCCAGAGCCCGGTCTCCACGGGCGGGCGGGCCCCATGGGCCTAAGCCGCCCACGCCGAAGCCGATAGCCACCCCACCCCCGAAGGCTCCTTCGGACACGAGCGAGGACAGGACATGAGTACGTACGACTTCGGGAACCATCCCGTCGACTTCAGCCGTATCGACCCCAGGAACGGCACGCCGGACATCCAGGACCTCATGGCCGTCGCCGACCGGCTCACCGAGGCGCTGCGCGCCGAGTATCCGCGGATCGCCGGAAACGGGGAGGTCATCCAGGCGGAGCTGGCGCTGTCCGCCGAGGACGGCCTGCCGCCCAACCGGGGCCGGATCCGCACCGCGCTGGAGAACGTCGCCGTCACCGCGGGCGCCGGTACCGGCAGCCTCACCTTCACCCAGCACCTGTTGCACGCGCTCGGTCTGTGACGGGCCGGAGCCCCGCCGCCACGGGGCCCCGGCCCGTGCCGCGTGATCAGGCTCCCAGCGCCGTCAGCGCGGGCCGGCGCGCCGCGTCGTAGCGTTCCAGCAGCAGCCGCGCCACCTCGGGCGCCGGACCCAGCACGTCCGCCAGCACGTCCGCACCGGCCGCGCCCCGCGCGATGCGGTCCGGCAGGAAGCCGGGGGCCAGGACGTACGGCGCCACGGCGACCCGCTCGCAGCCCAGGGCGCGCAGCTCGGCCACGGCGTCCTCGGTCCGCGGAAGGGATGCGGAGGCGAACGCAGGCCGCACGGCGCACCAACCGGTGTGCCGCCACTCCCGCGCGATTTCTGCGATCACTGCGATCGCCTCCGGGTCGGTGGATCCCGCCGAGGCCAGCACGACCCCGGTCGAGGGCTTGTCGGCGGGCGTCAGACCCGCCTCGTACAGCCGCCGTTCCAGCGCGGACAGCAGCAGCGGGGAGGGGCCGAGCACGTCCGCCTGCCGGATCCGCAGCCGCGCCGGCGCCTGCCGCAGTACGGCGGGGATGTCGGCCTTGGCGTGGAAGGCGCGGGTCAGCAGCAGCGGCAGGGCGACGACGTCCCGCGCTCCCTTGGCCGCCAGCGACTCCAGCACCCCCGGCACGGAGGGGACGTTGAAGTCCAGGAACCCGGTCTCCACGCGCAGCCCGGGCCGCAGCGCCCGCACCCGCTCCACCAGGGCGTGCACGGCCCGGGCGTGCCGCGGGTCACGGCTGCCGTGGGCGATGACGAGGAGAACCGGACGGTGCATGGTGCGCTCAGCCCTTCACCAGCAGCCCGCGGCTGCGCAGCACCCACCGCTCCAGCGGGCTGAAGATCAGCAGGTCGATGGCGATGCCGACGAACAGGATGAGCAGGATGGCCTCGAACACCATGGCCATGTCGCTGGCGGTGCGGGCGTTCTCCAGCAGCTGGCCGAGGCCCGTGCCGAGGTCGGGGAAGTTCGCGATGATCTCGGCTGCCATCAGGGAGCGCCAGGAGAAGGCCCAGCCCTGCTTCATGCCGGCCACGTAGCCGGGCAGGGCGGCCGGCAGGGTGACGTGCCAGGTGCCCTTCAGACCCGTGGCGCCCAGCGTGCGGCCGGCCCGCAGGAACAGCGGCGGCACCTGGTCCACCCCCGACACCAGGCCGTTGGCGATGGACGGCACGGCACCGAGCAGGATCACCGCGTACATCATCGAGTTGTTCAGGCCCAGCCAGATCACGGCCGGCGGCACCCAGGCCACCGACGGCAGCGACTGCAGGCCGGACAGGATCGGGCCGATGGCCGCGCGCACGAACTTCACCCGCGCCACCAGCAGCCCCAGCGGGGTGCCGATCACCAGCGCGAAGCAGAACCCGAGCAGACCGCGCGAGACACTGGTCCAGATGTAGCCGAGCAGCTTGCCCTGCAGCCAGTCGTCGCGGAACGCGTGCCAGACCGCCCCCGGCGTGGGCAGCTTGGTCGGGTCGTCGACGACCTTCAGGGTGATCAGGCCCTGCCAGACCACCAGCACCACGACGACCGCGGTGATCGGCGGCAGGATCTTGTCGACGAGGGTCCTGCGGAACGGCGTACGGCCCGGCTGCGCGGTCTCCAGCGCGTCGAGGCCGGCCTCCACGCTCCCGGTCCCCGGGGCGGTCGTCGTCTCAGTGCTGGCCATGGCGGCGGATCTCCCCACGAAGGACTTCGGTGATCTCGAGGGACAGTTCCGCCACGGGCGCGTCCTCGATGCGGCGCGGCTGCGGAATGCCCACCTCCCACTCGCGGGCCACCCGGCCCGGACGGGAGGACAGCAGCACGACCCGCTGCGCGAGGCGTACGGCCTCGCGCACGTTGTGCGTCACGAACAGCACGGACAGCCCGGTCTCCGACCAGATGCGGGTCAGCTCGTCGTGCAGCACGTCCCGCGTGATGGCGTCCAGGGCCGCGAACGGCTCGTCCATCAGCAGCAGATTGCTCTCCTGCGCCAGCGCGCGGGCCAGCGCCACCCGCTGCCGCATACCACCCGACAGCTCGTGCACACGCTTGCCGTGCGCGCCCTGCAAGCGGACGAGTTCGAGCAGCTCCTCGGCCTTGCCGCGCCGCTCCGCCTTGGGAACTCCCCTGAGCTTCAGCGCCAGTTCGATGTTCTTGCCCGCGGTCAGCCACGGGAACAGCGCGTGCTCCTGGAACATCAACGCCGGCCGGCCGTCGGTGCTGATGGACCCGGCGGTGGGCCGGTCCAGGCCCGCCACCAGGTTCAGCAGCGTGGACTTGCCGCAGCCCGAGGCCCCCAGGAGGGTGACGAACTCGCCGGGCGCGACATCGAGGCTGATGTCGTCCAGGACGAGCTGCTGCCCGCCCGGTGTCGCGTAGGACTTCGAGACGTGCTCAAGGCGTGCGGCGTACTCGACCGACTCGGCGGCCTCGACGAACGTCGTCGCCATGGTCGTCACCTCCTGGGAACTCATCGGGACGGGCGTCAGCTGGCGCCGAGACCGGCGGCGTCGACCGGGCTCGCGCCTTCGGCCTTGAGGACCTCGTTCAGGATCGTCAGGTCGTAGATCCCCTTCAGATCCGGCTTGTCGAGCAGCCCGGCCTTGACCGCGTGCGCCGCCTCGGTGCGGAGGGTGGAGGCCAGCGGGTCGTCGGTGAACCGGATGGACTTCCACGCCGGGTCCAGGACGTTCGCCGGGAGGGCCTTGCCGGAGTCGGCCTCCAGCTGCTTGTTCGCGGCCGCCTTCGCCCGGTCGGGATTGGCGTCGATCCACTTGTTGGCCTCGACGGAGGCCTTCAGCACGGCCTCGACCGCCTTCGGGTGCTCCTTGAGGAAGGCCTGCCGCACGACGATGTTCGTGATCACGAACTTGTTGCCCGGCCACAGCGTGGACTCGTCCAGCAGCACCTTGCCGCCCTCGGCGACCAGCTTGGACGCGGTCGGCTCCGGCACCCAGGCACCGTCGACCGATCCGGCCTTGAACGCGTCCGGCGTCACCTTGTTGTCGCTGCGGACGACCGTGACGTCACCCTTGCCGCTCTGCGCGTCGACCTTCCAGCCCTGGTCGGCCACCCAGTTGAGGAACGCCACGTCCTGCGTGTTGCCCAGCTGAGGGGTGGCGATCCTCTTGCCCTTGACGTCCTTCAGGGACGTGATCTTCTTGGGGTTCACGACCAGCTTCACACCGCCGGACGCCGAACCGCCGATGATCTTCAGGCTCTTGCCGCCGGACTTGGTGTAGCCGTTGATGGCCGGGGAGGGTCCGATCCAGCCGATGTCGATGGAGCCGGAGTTGAGAGCCTCGATCTCGGACGGGCCCGCGCTGAACGTGGCGTAGTCCGCCTTGGTGGCGCCCAGTTGCTTCTGGAAGAGGCCCTGCTCACGGCCGACCAGCGCGGTCGCGTGGGTCAGGTTGCCGAAGTACCCGATCTTGACGGAGTCCAGTCCGTCGATCTTCTTGGCGCCGGCGGCGACCTTGGTGGTGTCGTCGCTCTTGGCTTCGGAGCCGTAGCCGCACGCGGCGAGCGCGAGGAGGGGAAGGGCGGCGAGCGCGGCTATGCCGCGGCGATGGAGCTTTGAGCGGTTGGCAGGCACGGGAGGCGGTCCTCTCGTTGGCCCGGCGGGTCACGTCCCTCAGGTCGTGGCCGGGAGATCGGCAGGTCTTCGTCTACGGCGGTGGGGGGTGAGGGCGCGCGAGCGGTGCGCGTACGTCAGCGCACACATCGGGCCACTCCGCCCTGTCCGCTGCCGAGGGCGCCGCTGCCGACGCGGCCGCCCTCCTTCGCGAACGTCGAGTAGACGTCGGTCGTCCTCATGCTCAGAAGTCCCAGCCGTCGTCTTCGGACTCGTCCTTGACCGGCTCGGGGGCGGCGAACGACTCACCGACCATGCCCGCGGTCAGCGTGGTGCCGTCGCCGGGGTCGATCAGGATGAAGGAGCCGGTGCGGCGGGAGTCGGCGTAGGAGTCGACCGGCAGCGGCTCGGCGGTGCGGATCTTCACCCGGCCGATGTCGTTGGCGACGAGGTGTCCCGGGTGCGGGTGCAGGGACAGGTCGTCCAGCGTCAGCCGGGACGGGATGTCCTTCACGATCGCCTTGACGGTGCGGGTGCCGTGCTTGAGCAGCACCCGGTGACCGACCCGCAGCGGCTCGTCGGCCACATGGCAGACGGTCGCCTCCACGTCCTGGGTGGTGGCGGGCGCGTCCTTCGTCGGCACGATCAGGTCGCCGCGGGAGACGTCGATGTCGTCCTCCAGCAGGACCGTCACCGACTGCGTCGTCCAGGCCACGTCCACCGGCTCGCCGAGCAGGTCGATGCCGCTGATCCGGGTGGTGCGCCCGGAGGGCAGGACCGTGATCCGGTCGCCGACCCGGAAGGTGCCCGCCGCGATCTGGCCCGCGTAGCCCCGGTAGTCCGGGTGCTCCGCGGTCTGCGGGCGGATCACGTACTGCACGGGCAGCCGGGCGTGGCAGTGCGCCAGGTCGTGGCTGACCGGCACGGTCTCCAGGTGCTCCAGCACGGTCGGGCCGCCGTACCAGTCCATGTTCGCGGACGGCTCCACCACGTTGTCACCGGCGAGCGCCGAGATCGGGATCGCGGTGACCTCGGGCACGCCCAGTTCGGTCGCGTACGCCGTGAACTCCTCGGCGATCGCGGCGAACACCGGCTCCTCGTACCCGACGAGGTCCATCTTGTTGACCGCGAGCACGACGTGCGGCACGCGCAGCAGGGCCGCGATCGCCGCGTGCCGGCGGGTCTGCTCGACCACACCGTTGCGGGCGTCGACGAGGATCACGGTCAGCTCGGCCGTGGAGGCGCCGGTGACCATGTTGCGGGTGTACTGCACATGCCCGGGCGTGTCGGCCAGGATGAACCGGCGCCGGGGTGTGGCGAAGTAGCGGTAGGCCACGTCGATCGTGATGCCCTGCTCGCGCTCGGCGCGCAGACCGTCGGTGAGGAGGGCGAGGTCCGGGCCCTCCTGGCCGCGGCCGGCGGACGCCCGCTCCACGGCCTCCAGCTGGTCGGCGAGGACCGATTTGGAGTCGTGCAGCAGCCGCCCGACGAGCGTGGACTTGCCGTCGTCGACGGAGCCGGCGGTGGCGAACCGCAGCAGCGTGGTGGCCGAGAGCGCCTCGGTCGTGGTCGTGCTCATGCTTAGAAGTACCCCTCGCGCTTGCGGTCTTCCATCGCGGCCTCGGAGAGCTTGTCGTCGGCGCGGGTCGCGCCCCGCTCGGTGAGCCGGGACGCGGCGATCTCGGCGATCACGGCGTCCAGCGTGGTGGCGTCGGAGTCGACGGCGCCGGTGCAGGACATGTCGCCGACGGTGCGGTAGCGGACCTGGCGCTTCTCGACGCTCTCGCCGTCCTTCGGGCCGCCCCACTCACCGGCGGTCAGCCACATGCCGCCCCGCTGGAACACCTCGCGCTCGTGCGCGAAGTAGATCTGCGGCAGTTCGATGCCCTCGCGGGCGATGTACTGCCACACGTCCAGCTCGGTCCAGTTCGACAGCGGGAACACCCGGACGTGCTCGCCGGGTGCGTGCCGGCCGTTGTACAGGTTCCACAGCTCGGGGCGCTGGCGGCGCGGGTCCCACTGGGAGAACTCGTCGCGCAGGGAGAACACCCGCTCCTTGGCGCGGGCCTTCTCCTCGTCGCGGCGGCCGCCGCCGAACACGGCGTCGAACTTCTCGCTCTGGATCTTCTCCGTCAGCGGGAGCGTCTGCAGCGGGTTGCGCGTGCCGTCGGCACGCTCCTTGAGCACACCCCGGTCGATGTAGTCCTGGACGGAGGCCACATGCAGGCGCAGCCCGTGGGTGGCCACCGTACGGTCCCGGTACTCCAGCACCTCGGGGAAGTTGTGCCCGGTGTCCACGTGCAGCAGCGAGAACGGCACGGCCGCGGGCGCGAACGCCTTCAGCGCCAGGTGCAGCATGAGGATGGAGTCCTTGCCGCCGGAGAACAGGATCACCGGGTTCTCGAACTCGCCCGCCACCTCGCGGAAGATGTGCACCGCCTCGGACTCCAGCGCGTCCAGGTGCGACAGGGCGTACGGGCTCTCCGTGCCCTCCTCGACCTCGGTCACGGTCGTCATGCCAGTCCCCTCTCGCTCAGCAGGGCGTACACCGACGCCGCCGACTCCTGCACGGTCTGGTTCTGCGACTCGATCCGCAGATCGGGAGCCTGAGGCTCCTCGTACGGGTCGTCGACGCCGGTCAGCCCGGTCAGCCGGCCCGCGGCCTGCTCGGCGTACAGTCCCTTCACGTCGCGCACGCTGCACACCTCGACCGGGGTCGCCACATGGATCTCCAGGTACGCCGTCCCGTTCTCCGCGTGCCGCTTGCGTACGGCGTCCCGGCTGTCCGCGTACGGCGCGATCACCGGCACCAGCGCCTTGACGCCGTTGCGGGCGAGCAGCTCGGCGACGAAGCCGATGCGCTGCACGTTGGTGTGCCGGTCCTCGCGGGAAAAGCCGAGGCCCGCCGAGATGAACTCGCGGATCTCGTCGCCGTCGAGCACCTCGACGCGGTGGCCGTCGGCGCGCAGCCGGCCGGCGAGCTCGTAGGCGATGGTGGTCTTGCCGGCGCTCGGCAGGCCCGTGAGCCAGACGGTGGCTCCGGTCGTCACGTCGTTCTCCTGAAGAAGGTGATGGTTCGTCATCCGTGCAGCCCGCACTCGGTCTTGGCGCGGCCCGCCCAGCGGCCGGCGCGCGCGTCCTCGCCCTCCAGGACCCGCCGGGTGCACGGGGCGCAGCCGACGGAGGCGTAACCGTCCATCAGCAACGGGTTGGTGAGCACGCCGTGTGCGGCGACGTAGGCGTCCACGTCGTCCTGCGTCCAGCGGGCGATCGGGGAGATCTTGACCTTCTGCCGCTTCTCGTCCCAGCCGACGACCGGGGTGTTCGCCCGGGTCGGCGACTCGTCGCGGCGCAGGCCGGTCGCCCACGCCTGGTAGCCCTTCAGGCCCTCTTCGAGGGGCTTGACCTTGCGCAGTGCGCAGCACAGGTCCGGGTCGCGCTCGTGCAGCTTCGGGCCGTACTCCGCGTCCTGCTCGGCGACCGTCTGCTTCGGCGTGAGGGTGATGACGTTGACGTCCATCACGGCCTCGACGGCGTCGCGGGTGCCGATGGTCTCGGGGAAGTGGTAACCGGTGTCGAGGAAGACGACGTCCACGCCCGCGAGCACGCGCGAGGCGAGATGGGCGACTACGGCGTCCTCCATGGACGAGGTGACGCAGAACTTCGAGCCGAAGGTGTCGACCGCCCACTGCAGGATCTCCAGGGCGGAGGCGTCCTCCAGGTCGCGGCCCGCCTGCTCGGCGAGTGCCCGCAACTCATCGGCCGTACGGTCGTGCTGAGCCGTCGTCATATCGAGTCGTCCCGTCCGTTGTCGGCGCGCTGAAGTCCCCGGGCCAGCAGTCCGAGGAACTTCAGCTGGAATGCGCGGTTGCATGCCGCGCATTCCCAGGCGCCGTGGCCCTGCTCGTGCGGACGCAGGTCCTCGTCGCCGCAGTAGGGGCAGTGGAAAGGTGCGGCCCGCTCGCTCACGACAGTGCCTCCTCGGATGCCCGGGACGCCCAGGTGGCGAACCGCTCGCCGTCCTCGCGCTCGGCCTGGAACCGCTTCAGCACCCGCTCGACGTAGTCGGGCAGTTCCTCGGCGGTGACCTTCAGACCGCGCACCTTGCGGCCGAAGCCCGGCTCCAGACCGAGGGCGCCGCCGAGGTGCACCTGGTAGCCCTCGACCTGTTCGCCCTTGTCGTCGAGGACCAGCTGGCCCTTGAGACCGATGTCCGCGACCTGGATGCGGGCGCAGGCGTTCGGGCAGCCGTTGAGGTTGATGGTGATCGGCTCGTCGAAGTCCGGCAGGCGGCGCTCCAGTTCGTCGATCAGCGTGGAGCCGCGCTGCTTGGTCTCGACGATGGCGAGCTTGCAGAACTCGATGCCGGTGCAGGCCATGGTGCCGCGCCGGAAGGTGGACGGCCGGGCGGTGAGGTCCAGCGCCTCCAGGCCCTCGACCAGCGAGTCGACCTGGTCCTGCTCGACGTCGAGGACGATCATCTTCTGCTCGACGGTGGTGCGCACCCGGCCCGAGCCGTGTGCCTCCGCGAGGTCGGCGATCTTCGTCAGCGTGGCGCCGTCGACGCGTCCGACGCGCGGGGCGAAACCGACGTAGAAACGGCCGTCCTTCTGCCGGTGCACCCCGATGTGGTCGCGCCACTGCTGCACGGGCTGCTCGGGGGCCGGGCCGTCGACCAGCTCGCGCTTCAGGTACTCGTCCTCCAGCACCTGGCGGAACTTCTCCGCGCCCCAGTCGGCGACCAGGAACTTCAGGCGGGCGCGGTTGCGCAGCCGGCGGTAGCCGTAGTCACGGAAGATGGAGAGGACGCCCTCGTAGACGTCGGGGACCTCGTCGATCGGCACCCAGGCGCCGAGCCGGACACCCAGCTTCGGGTTGGTGGACAGGCCACCGCCCACCCACACGTCGAAGCCCGGGCCGTGCTCGGGGTGCCGTACGCCGACGAACGCCACGTCGTTGATCTCGTGCACGACGTCCAGCAGCGGCGAGCCGGAGATGGCCGTCTTGAACTTCCGGGGGAGGTTCGAGTACGCCTTGTTGTTCAGCACGCGGCGCTTCATCTCCTCCAGCGCCGGCGTGCCGTCGATGATCTCGTCCTCGGCGATCCCCGCCACCGGGGAGCCGATCATCACACGCGGGGTGTCACCGCAGGCGGTGACGGTGGACAGGCCGACGGCCTCCAGCCGTTCCCAGATCTCCGGCACGTCCTCGATCCGGATCCAGTGGTACTGCACGTTCTGACGGTCGGTGATGTCCGCGGTGCCGCGCGCGAACTCCTGGGAGATCTCGCCGATCACCCGCAGCTGCTGCGTGGTCAGCGCGCCGCCGTCGATGCGCACCCGCATCATGAAGTGGCGGTCGTCCAGCTCCTCCGGCTCCAGGATCGCGGTCTTGCCGCCGTCGATCCCGGGCTTGCGCTGGGTGTACAGCCCCCACCAGCGCATCCGGCCGCGCAGGTCGCTGGGATCGATCGAGTCGAAACCGCGCTTGGAATAGATCGTCTCAATGCGCGTCCGCACATTGAGACCGTCATCGTCCTTCTTGACCTGCTCGTTGCCGTTGAGCGGGGTGAAGTGACCCACGGCCCACTGACCCTCACCACGGTGACGGCTCACCTTGCGGCGGGGCGCGGAGGCGGCGGTGTTCGGCGGAGTGGCGGCCATGGTTCTACGTCCTTCGAGACCGGTGGGAATCAGCTCTGACCTGCGCAGACGCGCGCACGCGGGCAGGCGTGCGCGACATTGCGCAAGGAACATCTGGGAAGGGGGGTTCGCGGCGGTGCTGGGGCGCTCAGCTCGCCGGACAGATGGCGCTGGACATGCGGCCGAGGTCGACGTGCCGCCGACTCACCAAGGCAATTCCAGTTCCAGGCATGACGGAAGCGTGTCATGGCGATCTGGACACAGTCCAGCTTTATCCATCATGCGGACATCCGCGTCCCGGAATGTGGGACAAGGGTGTCGTCGCTCACATGCCGTGCGTGAAGGCTTGTCCCGGCAGGTCAGGCCGGGTATGCGCCGGGCCACGGCCCCGGCGCCGTCGTGTCCGGCTCCAGCTCGACCTTGGTGTCGAACAGCTTGAAGCCGCGCCGCTGGTAGTTGTCCATGGCGAACTCGCCGTCCAGGCTGCACGTGTGCAGCCACACCCGCTTCGTCGGCGTCCGTCCCGGCCACCGCTCGGCCAGGTCCCAGGCGCGGGCCGCCCCGTACGACAGCAGATGGCCGCCGATGCGGCGGCCGCGGAAGGCCGGGATCAGACCGAAGTAGACGATCTCGACCACGCCCTCGTCCTGCGGGCCGAGCTCCACATAGCCGGCCGGGGTGCCCCGGTCGTACGCCACCCATGTCTCCACACCGGCCCGGTCCAGGTGCTCCTGCCACCGGGCGTACGTCCAGCCCAGCCGGTCGGTCCAGCGGATGTCGCCGCCCACCGAGGCGTACAGGAAACGGCTGAACTCGGGGGAGGGGACCTCTGCGCGCACGATCCGGACGTCGCCCTCGGGCGCGGCGGCGGGCAGGAGATCGGCCGGCGAGGTCTGCTCCAGGGACCAGGTGGTGACAGGGATGCTGCTCATGCGCGCCAGGGAATCATCCCGCGCCCCGGTCTGTCGATCGGCCGGGTCACCCAGCGGGCCCCTGGTCAGCCCAGGGAACTGTCCAGCTCCGCCAGGGGCACGCAGAACAGCATCCGGTCCGACAGCGACCACACCTCGCCGGTTGCCTGCCAGTAGGACAGGGAGCCCGCTTTCTCGGCCCAGCAGCGGCGCGAGCCGTCCGAACCGCAGTGCGCGGCCTTCGCCCCGTCGGCGTCCTGCCGCCACAACCCGCCGTGCCCGTCCCGTGAGCCGGGCAGGCGTCCCACATACCAGGACGCACGCTCCGTTCCGGGCCGCCGGTACGACAGCACGCCCCGGATCCCGGCCGTCCGGGTCCGGTACGCCTCCACCGCCGCCGCCCGCCCCTCGGCGTCCGTGGCGAGCAGGCCCTCGCGCGCCGGATCCGTACTGAACGCGTACCGCCACAGCCGGGCGTTGCGCTCGCCGTCCGGCGCGGTCCACTCCGCGGCGACCAGACTGTCCCCGGCGGTGCCCCGGTCGAGGGCGAGCGCGCCGGGACAGGGCGGTCCGGAGCGGGCGCAGCGACCCGCGGTGAAGCGGTACGAGCCGACCGCGGGCATCACGTACCGATAGCCGTCGGCGGACCAGCCGCCGGGTACCCGGCCGATCGCGGGGCCGTCGACGCTCGTGCGCTGGATCCGGTCCAGGTCATACACATACAGCGCGTCGGCGCTGCCGGACCGCGCGGTGACCAGCAGCTTGTCCTGGTACCAGACCATCCCGGAGATCCCGGAGGCCAGCCCCCGGTAGTCGCGGCCGCCGTCGACCGGCACCACCAGCAGCACCCAGCGGTAGGCGAGGCGGGCGGGGTCGTCGGCGTTCACGAAGGCGACCCTGGCCAGGCCGCGCTCGGCGGCGCGGCCGGTGGTGGTGCTGTGGGTCCAGCCGGCCAGGACGACCCGGTGGGTGCCCCAGACCCCGTCGTCGTCGGCGTCCCCGGAGGTGGTCACCGACGCCGGCCGCCAGGCGGTGCCGGCGGCGTCGGCCGGGTCCCAGCAGGAGGCCCGGGTGGCGGCCGGTGCGACGGGCAGGGACGCGCGGTCGGCGGAGGAGCAGTCGGCGGACGCGCGCATCCTGCGGTCGGCGCTCGCCAGGACGGCGTCCACGCCGGCCGGGCGGCCCATCGCGGCCGAGAGCCGGTCCAGCGTGCGGGCGGGGACCAGCCGCTCCTGGAGCTGGAGCCGGCCGGTGTCCGCCGGGGAGGCGAGCGGCCGGAGCGCGCCGGGGCTGTCGGTGACGTCCGCCTGGGACGCGCTGATCAGGGTGGCGGCCGCGGTGAGCGCCAGCGCGGTCCCGGACAGGACCGCGCGCAGTGCAGCGCCCCGCCTGCGCCGGCGGTGTCTGCCGCGATGCTTCATCTCGTCCCCTCTTCCGGGGCCCCGTACCGCCGGGGCGCCGGACGGTGGCGGGCCAACTGCGCCTGATGATCCGTACGTTGATGTGAGAAGCAGTTGGGGTGGCCCTTAAGGGATGCTACGGCAGCAACGGCCCGCGCAGGGCCAAGACCCCGCACATCCGCCGGAAGAGGGGCTCACCGGTCCGCGGGCCCGCCGCCCCGCACGGCCGTCCGCCTCCGTGCGACCGCCGGCGCCGTCGAAGAAGGCAGCAGGTCACGGAGGTCCTCGGGAAGAAACATCTCGATCTCGGCGTCCTCGCGGAAGCGATACGGTCGATGCTGCAGGAGTTCCCCGAAGTACCGCCGGATCCGTGACATCTCGGCCCGTACCGTGACCGTGCGCGAAGGATCCCCGAACAGATCATCGGCCAGCGCCGCCGCACCGCGGCCGGAGCGGTGCGCGGCGAGCAGATACAGCAACTCGGCGTGCCGCGGACTGAGTTCCCGCGACCAGGAGCCCGCAGAACCGGACACCGTCAGCGTGGGGCGGCCCGGCCCGGCCAGATCCAGCGCGATCCGGGTGGCGGTGCCGAGCGGTTCCTCGGCCGCGCGCAGCAACCAGCCGCCGGCCAGTGGCTCCACCGCGCACGAGCCCAGCGACGGCAGCCACCGGCGGCCCGGCGCCAGCGACTTGGGCAGTGCGACCCGGCGCACGTACGGCATCCCGGACACGGCCGCCGACCAGCCGTCCCGGTCCACCACCAGCGCCCGCCCGTCCAGCCGGGCCAGCACCGGCGCGGCCACCGACCGCAGCCGCTCCAGGGAGTCCAGATGCAGCTCCCGCAGCCGTGCCTCGGCCAGCTTGGCCACCGAGTCCACCCAGGCGAGGGTCGCCGGATGCATCGTCTCCAGCGGGCCGCTGACATCCACGACACCGATCAGCCGGCCGTCCCTCGGATCGGTGATCGGCGCGCCCGTGCACGTCCAGGAGGCGTGCGAGCGCACGAAGTGCTCGGCGGCGAAGACCTGCACGGGCCGTCGTACGACCGCCGGGGTGCCCACTCCGTTGGTGCCGACGACGTCTTCCCGCCAGTCCGCGCCGAGTTCGAAACCCAGGCCGTCGGCCTTGCGCAGCACCGGCGGGGCCCCCTCCCGCCACAGCACACGCCCGTCGGCGTCCGCGACGACCATGATGTGCTGGGCGACGTCGGCGACCGAAAGCAGACCCTCACGCAGCACCGGCAGGACATGTCTGAGCGGCGACTCCTCGCGCCGGCGCCGCACTTCCTCGGAGGACAGCAGCCCCGATCTGAAGTCGTGGTCGGGATCGACACCGCTGCGCAGCATCCGGCCCCAGGACTGCTCGATCACCGGCCGGGGCGCGATCCGCGCACGTTGACCGGCAAGGGTGGCGTCGCGTACCGCGCTCAGCAGCCGCGCCGCCTGTGCCGCGTCCACGGCGGCCAGGCGCGCCACGTTCATCGGCGGGTTCACCACGGGGGTCCTCCCGGGAATGGGCTCGAACATGCTTGTCAAGCTGTCCGGTCGGCGGTTTCCGGTCCGGCTGTCGCCTCTCATACTGCCGCTCCGGGCAGGCCGGAGGCACACACTCCGCGCACGTGCGCCGACAAGTTGCAACCCTTTGCAACCCTGGTGGACGGTCGGAGGGTGGCCGAGACTTGTCGCATCCGCGGGTTCAACGGGCCCAGACGGTGGGGGTGGTGCCGTGTCGGCGCAGCACCACCCCCGCTGGGCGCGGTCGTCCTCGCAGCAGGGCGTGCATGGTGACGGTGCGTCGGCGGGTCCGGATGCGTCGTGGCTGGTCGCACAGTCCCCCGTGCCCCTGGGCGGGTCAGACCGGACCGCGCTTCAGAGCGTCGGGCGTGCGCGTTCCACAACCGGCGCCAGGTCCAGGCCGGTCGGCAGGGTGCCGAACGATGCGCCGTGGTCGCCGCCCAAGCGCGAGGCGCAGAAGGCGTCCGCCACCTCCGGCGGAGCGTGCCGGACCAGGAGCGAGCCCTGGAGCACCAGTGCGAGGCGTTCCACCAGTCGTCTGGCCCGGCCCTCGACGGCGTCCAGGTCGGCGAGTTCGGTGAAGAGGTCCTTCACGGCGCGGTCGAGGCGGTGGTCGGCGCCGTGGGCCCGGCCGATCTCCGTCAGGCAGGCGTCCAGCGCGCCCGGCTCCCGCTGCAGCGCCCGCAGCACGTCCAGCGCCTGCACGTTTCCGGCGCCCTCCCAGACGGAGTTCAGCGGGGACTCCCGTACCAGCCGCGGCAGGCCCGACTCCTCGACATAGCCGTTGCCGCCCAGGCACTCCGCGGCCTCGACGGCCACGGGCGCACAGCGCTTGGTGATCCAGTACTTGGCCGCCGGGACCGCCAGCCGCAGGAAGGCCCGTTCCTGTTCGCCGTCGTCGTCGTAGGCTGCCGCCAGCCTGAGCGCGAGGGCCGTCGCCGCCTCCGACTCCAGCGCGAGGTCGGCGAGGACGTTGCGCATCAGCGGCTTGTCGATCAGCTTCCCGCCGAACGCCTCCCGGTACGTGCAGTGGTGCACGGCCTGCGCCACCGCCTGCCGCATCAGCCCCGCCGAGCCCAGCGCGCAGTCCAGCCGGGTCGCCGCGACCATCCCGATGATCGTCCGTACCCCGCGCCCCTCCTCGCCGACCCGGCGCGCCCAGGTGCCGGCGAACTCGACCTCGGCGGAGGCGTTGGACCGGTTGCCCAGCTTGTCCTTCAGCCGCTGGACGAGGAAGACGTTGCGGGAGCCGTCGGGCAGGACGCGGGGCACCAGGAAGCAGGTGAGGCCCCCCGGGGCCTGCGCCAGCACCAGGAAGGCGTCCGACATGGGCGCCGAGCAGAACCACTTGTGCCCGGTCAGCTCGTACGTGCCCGCCTCGGCGAGCGGCCGGGCCCCGGTGGTGTTGGCGCGGACGTCGCTGCCGCCCTGCTTCTCGGTCATGCCCATACCGAAGAGCGCCCCGGGCTTCTGCGCGACGGGCCGCAGCTGACGGTCGTAGACCGTGGACGTCAGCAGTGGCTCCCACTCAGCGGCGAGCGCGGGGTCGGTCCGCAGCGCCGGAACCGCGGCGTGGGTCATCGACAGCGGGCAGCAGTTGCCCGCCTCGACCTGGGTCCAGACCAGGAAGCCGGCGGCCCGGCGGACGTGCCCGGACGGCCGGGTCCAGGCGCCGGTCAGACCAGCCGAGACACCCTTGCCGAGCAGCCGGTGCCAGGCGGGGTGGAAGTCGATCTCGTCGATCCGGTGGCCGTACCGGTCGTGGGTGCGCAGCCGGGGCGGTTGCTCGTTGGCCTGCACCGCCCACTCCTGGAGCTGCGCCGAGCCCGCGGCGCGGCCCAGCGCGGACAGCTCCGCGCACACCTCGTCGAGCACGTCCGGACCGGTGTGGCGCTCGACGGCCTCCACCAGAGCCCGGTCGGCGGCGAAGGCGTCGTAGCCCACCAGGGGTGGCGGCTGGTTCGTCACGGTGTGGGTGGGGGTGCCTGCCATGATTGCGAACCTACCCGGAACGGCGGCGGTGATGGCATCCAGAGTGGCACAGGGGCGCCGCCGGCGGCGCCGGATGCGCTCACCCGCCCCGGAAGGTGAGGGCGGTCGGGTGCTGCGGATACCTTTGGGTCGTGCAGCCAGCAAGTGAACCCCCCGAGCGGCCCGCCGGTCGCCTCCACCGGGCCAGAGCCCTCTACCGGAACGTCTCCAAGCGCAGGACGGCCTGGCTGCTGCTCAAGGACACCGTCAACTCCTGCATGGAGTACCGCATCCTGGGTCTGGCGGCCGAGGCGGCGTTCTTCACGCTGCTGTCCGTGCCACCGCTGCTGCTCTGCCTCATCGGGCTGCTCGCCTACGTCGACACCTGGACCGGCGCCCACACCATCAGCAGCCTCGAGACCAACATCCTCGAGGCCTCCCGGACGGTCCTGTCCGACAAGGGCGTGAAGGAGATCACCCAGCCGATCCTGCACGACGTGATGAAGGGCGGCAGGCCCGACGTCATCTCCATCGGCTTCGTCTTCGCCCTGTGGTCGGGGTCGCGAGCGGTGAACGTCTTCATCGACACCATCACCGTGATGTACGGCCTCGACGGCGTCCGGGGCATCGTCAAGACGCGGATGATGTCGTTCCTGCTGTTCACCGTGGCGCTGCTGATCGGCTCGGTGGCGCTGCCGCTGATGGTGGCGGGCCCGGACGCGGTGGTCCGGGTGGTGCCCTGGTCGGAGACGCTGGTCCAGGTCCTGTACTGGCCCGTCGTCATCCTCCTGTCCATCGCCTTCCTGACGACCCTCTACCACGTGTCCGTACCGGTCCGCTCCCCGTGGATCGAGGACGTCCCCGGCGCCCTCGTCGCCCTGGCCATGTGGGTCCTCGGCAGCTTCCTGCTGCGGATCTACCTCGTGCACACCATCGAGGGCGCCACCATCTACGGCTCCCTGGCCGCCTCCGTCGCCGTCCTCCTGTGGATCGGGGTGTCGGCCTTCGCCGTCCTCGTCGGCGCGGCCGTGAACGCCGCCATCGACCGGGTGTGGCCCGCCGCCGCCACGGCCGCGGCCCGCGCCGCGAACGAGCGGTTCCGCGAGGCCCAGGTCGTCGAGTACGTCGCCCGGGCCACGGCGGCCCGCGAGACCGACCCCGACGACCCCGACATGCCCTCCGAGTTCCCCGAGCGCTGGTCCCGCTTCCTGCCCCCGGAGGACGTGACGGCCCGCCTGCGCACCCACGCCAAGCACGTGCACCACGCGCACGGGTCGAACGGCCGGCCCGCACCCGGGGCCGGCGGCCGGCGACCGCACGAGGACGACGGCCGGCAACCGCACGACGACGGCAGGCAACCGCACGACGACGAAGGGCGACCGCCGCACAAGGCCAACGGGGACGCCAACGGGAGCGGGGGCTCGGCACGGTAGGACACGGACACGGGCGGGCGACCGGCGGGCCCGGCCGGGTGCGGGGTGCCCCGCTCCACGCCGCCGATGCCCGTGGCCGGCGCCCCGGGCGCCGCGCGTGCTGCGCCCGCACCGCGGGTTCGGCCCGTTCTGCGCCAGGTCCGCCGGCCGACTGCCGTGCCCGGCGGGCGACCTCGCCGAACCGCTCGTGCCCAGGAGCGCGCGTCTACGCTGCCCCCATGGACGCACTCGCGGGCCTGCTGGACGGTCCACGCGCGCACGGCGCCTTCCTGATCCGTGCCTGCTTCGATCCGCCGTGGGCCGTGCGCGTGGCGGACGAGGCGCCGCGCCGCTGACCGTGATGCTCATGGCGCGCGGCACCGCGTGGATCACTCCGGACGGTGACGGCGTGCCGGTCCGGCTCGGTCCCGGAGACCTGGCGATCGCACGCGGCCCGGACCCGTACACCTGCGGCGACGAACCGGACACCGCACCGCAGGCGCTGATCCTGCCCGGCGGCGAGTGCCGCTACCCCGACGGCACCTCTCTCAACGGCTCCATGGACCTCGGCGTGCGCACCTGGGGCGACCGCCCCGACGCCGGCACGGTCGTGCTCATCGGCACCTATCTGATGCGCGGCGAGATCAGCGGACGTCTGCTCAACGCCCTGCCACCCCTGCTCACCCTCGCTGCCGACGTGTGGGCCTGCCCGCTCACGCCCCTGCCGGCCGAGGAGATCGTGCGCGACGAGCCGGGCCAGGAGGTCGTCCTGGACCGGCTCCTGGACCTGCTGCTCATCAGCGCCCTGCGGGCCTGGTTCTCCCGCCCGGAAGCGGCGGCACCCGCGTGGTACCAGGCGTTGGCGGACCCGGTCGTGGGCCGGGCGCTGCGCCTGCTGCAGGACGACCCGGGCGTGTGTACGGCGTGAGCCCGCAGGAACACCGGGCGGAGCGGGGCGGGGGCCGCGCCTGACGGCCGCGGCTGAGGCCGCGCCGTACCTCTCCACCCCGTGGGTGAAGCTCCCTGCGGGACGCACACCCCATGGCCAAGCCCGCCGGCCGGTCGAGGAGCGGGAGCCCGGTGCCTGCGGCGACGTAGGCTGGCAGCCGTGTACACGGAGTGGGCGTCCCGGCTGACCGGCGCGGTCGTGTGGACCCACACCCCGGAAGGGGCCGGTGCCGGGCCCGTGCTGCCCGACGGCTGCATGGACCTGCTGTGGAGCGAGGGCCGGCTGCTGGTCGCGGGCCCCGACACCCGCCCGTACGTCCCCGAGGGCCCGCCCCGCTCGTGGGCCGGGATCCGCTTCTTCCCCGGCACCGCGCCCACCCTGCTCGGTGTCCCCGCGCACGAACTGCGCGACCTGCGGGTCGACTTGGCCGACCTCTGGCCCGGCGACCGGGTCCGGCGGCTGCGCGCGCGGGTGGAGGCGGCGCCCGACCCCGCGACGGCACTGGAGGACATCGCCGTGGACCGGGCCGCGCGGACCACGCCCCCGGACCGGCTGCTGCGCCGGCTGGTGGAACGGCTCGACGAGGGCTGGCCGGTGTCCGCCACGGCCGCCGAACTGGGCCTGGGCGCCCGCACGTTGCACCGCCGGTGCCTGGGCGCCTTCGGCTACGGCCCCAAGACCCTGGCCCGCATCCTGCGGCTGCAACGGGCGCTGGCGCTGGCCCGCGCCGGGACGCCGTACGCCGAGACGGCCGTCCGTGCGGGATATGCGGACCAGCCCCATCTGGCGCGGGACGTACGGCAGTTGACGGGCATGCCGCTCGGACGGTTACTCGCCCGGGGGTAGCGGCGCGAACAGGTCGACGCCGTTGCCGTCCGGGTCGTGCACGGTGGCGTAGCGCTGCCCCCAGAACGCGTCCCACGGCTTCAGTTCGCCGTGGTGCCCGGCGGTCACCAGGTCCTCGTACAGGGCGTCGACCTCGGCGGGTGAGCCGCACCGGAAGGCGAGCCCGACGCGCCCGCCGCCCCGCGGCGGCCGCCAGCCGGAGTGGAAGGAGCGGACGGTCTCCTCGGTGTCGAGGGCGAGCACCAGCCCCCCGGGCAACGCGGCCTCGACATGCGGCTGTTCCTCGGCTCCCGGCGGGAAGACCAGCCCGAGGCGACGGTAGAAGGCGAGCGAGGCGGCCAGGTCGGAGACCACCACGCCGATCACGGCGAATCGTGCAGTCATGCGCTCACCGTAGGCGGGCCCCCGCCGGCCGGTCTTGAAGGAATCGGACACCAAGGCGCGGCGCGCGTCGGGCCGGGCGCCGGGCGTCGGGCGTGCACCTTGTGGGTGGAACACCGTCCCCGTGCCCGAAGGGAGTTGGAGCCGGCCTGCCTGTGCCGCGTAGGCTCCACGCATGGCCGCGCGACTGCTGCTGCACACCCGCACCACGGACTACCGCCACGACTCCATCCCGGACGCCGTCGCCGCCGTGCGGGCGCTGGGCCGGTTCGCCGTCGAGCACACCGAGGACCCCGCCCACCTCGAACGGCCGCTGGACGGCTACGACGCCGTCGTCTTCCTCTCGACCAGCGGCGATGTGCTGACCCCGGCCGGCCGGGAGCGGCTCGCGCGGTACGTCGACTCGGGCGGCGGCTTCGCCGGGGTGCACGCGGCGGCCTGCACCGAGTACGGCTGGCCGTACTACGGCGAACTCCTCGGCGCCCGCTTCGTAGGGCACCCCGCCCACCAGCCGGGCAGGGTCGTGGTCGAGGACCCCGGGCACCCCGCGACCCGCGGGCTGCCGGCCGTCTGGGACTTCACCGACGAGTGGTACGACTTCGACGCCAGTCCCCGGGGACGGGCGCGGGTGCTGCTCAGCGCCGACGAGGCCTCGTACGACGGCGGGGGGATGGGCGCGGACCATCCGCTGGCCTGGTGCCGTGAGCAGGGCGCCGGAGGCGGTCGGGTCTTCTACACGGCGCTCGGTCACGCCGCCGAGGCCTACCGCGACCCGGACTTCCTGGCCCACCTGGACGGCGGACTCGGCAGGGCGGCACGGCTGCCTGCGTGACGTTTCTGCGGTGAACCGGTTCGGCCATTGGGGTGAGTAAAGCTCGCGTACATGGATGGTCACATGAGTATCTAGGGATGCTCTTGTCTTGGCAAAGGGCTTCGAGGCGCGTCGGCCACCCGGCCTCGCGTCACCCACCCACAGGAGGAGCCGGACCTTGACTTACGGTAAGAAGCTGCGCGAGCGCATCGCCGGGCCCGGGACCACACCGCTGATCGGCGTGTACGACATGTACTCGGCGTCGATCGCGGCCAAGCACTACGACGGGATGTTCGTTTCGGGCTTCGGCTTCGCGGCCTCGTACTACGGGCTGCCGGACATCGGTTTCATCGCCTGGCCCGACATGGTCGCCTTCGTCCAGCGGCTGCGGGGCGCGTTCCCGCACCACCATCTGCTGGTCGACATCGACGACGGGTACGTCGACCCCGAGGTCGCCTGCCACGTCGTCGAGGGACTGGAACGGATCGGCGCCTCCGGGGTGATCCTGGAGGACCAGAAACGGCCCCGCCGCTGCGGTCACGCCGACGGCAAGCAGGTGCTCCCCCTGGAGGAGTACCTGGAGAAGCTGCACCAGGTCCTCGAGACCCGCAAGGACCTGGTCGTCGTCGCCCGTACGGACGCCACCGACGAGCACGACATCCTGCACCGCGCCGAGCGCCTGGCCGCCACCGACGCCGACGTGGTCCTGGTCGACGGCGTGCGCAGCGTCGAGTGGATCAGGCGCATCCGTGAGGTCGTCGGGAACAAGCCGCTGCTGTTCAACCAGATCGCCGGAGGCAAGTCGCCCCGCCTGTCGCTCGGCGAACTCTCCGACCTCGGCGTCGACGTCGCGATCTACAGCACGCCGTGCCTGTTCGCCGCGCACGAGGCCATGGACACCGCGCTCACCGGCCTGAAGGCGGCCGACGGCCGGCTGCCCGAGGTGGACCCCGCGAGCGGCGTCGGCGTGAAGGCCTCCACCAGCCTGCTGGAGCGCAACATCGCCCGTGAGCGGCTCACCCCCGAGGGCGTGGGCGTGTGAACGGTGCCGTACCCCGGCTCGGGCTCGCCGCCGTGGCCGCGGCCGCGCTGCTCGGGGCCGGGGCCGTACCCGCGGGCGCGTCCGGAAGCCTGATCACCCTGATCGACAACTCCCACGCCGACTCCTGGCTGGAGGTCGACCGCGCGGCCAATGTCCAGACCGGCAGCGGCACCGCCGGCAGCGACCACGACGGCAGCGCCGTGGACGTGGTGGAGGCCCTCGTGGCCGCCGGTCGTCACTCCGGGGACTGACCGCCCGTCGCGTGCACGCGCACGGCACGAAGGAGGCGACCGCAGACGACGACGGCCGGGCACCCCCTGCGAGAGGTGCCCGGCCGTCGCCGCGTCCCCTCGCTCGTCCCGGTCCGCGCCTCACGCCGCCGGCCGCTCCAGGCGCGTTCCCGCCCGACACGGCGGGGTGACAGCTCGCCGCACGTGGTCGTCCGGGCGTTGCCGGTGCGCGTCAGGCGACCCGGGACAGATCCGTGTGCCGCACCTCGTGCAGCGGCGGCAGTCCCTCGGCCAGCCGCTCCAGCTCCTCCACGACGATGGTGCCCAGCCGCTGGAGCTCGTTGCCGAGCGAGCCCGCGATGTGCGGGGTGAGGAAGACGTTGGGCAGCCGGTACAGCGGGGAACCGGCGGGCAGCGGCTCCGGCTCGGTGACGTCGAGGACCGCGCACAGGCGTCCCGAGACCAGCTCCCGCGTCAGCGCCTCCTGGTCGACGAGCGCACCGCGCGCGGTGTTGATCAGTACGCCGCCGTCCCGGATGAGGCCGAGGCGGGCGCGGTCGAGCATGTGGTGGGTCTCGGGGAGGTCGGGAGCGTGCAGGCTGACGACGTCGCTGCGCCGCAGCAGATCCTCCAGCGGCAGCGGTTCCGCCCCCAGGGCCGCGGCCTGCGCGGGGCTCACGCAGGGGTCGTGCAGCAGGACCGTGAGGTCGAACGGCCGCAGCAGCTCCATGACCCGGCGGCCCACGCGGGAGGCGCCGACGACACCGACGCGGCGGCCGAGGTTGCCGGTGGCGGCGGTCTCGGCGGGGGCCGGTCCGGTGTGGGTACGGCGGTAGCGCTCGCGGTGGCCGAAGGCGTCCTTGCCGACGAGCAGGATCATCGCGAGCGTGTACTCCGCCACCGGAAGGGCGTTGCCCGCCACCGCGCTGCACACCGTGACGCCGTGGTCCCACAGGGCCTCGCCGACCAGGGAGCGTACCGAGCCCGCGGCGTGCAGCACGGCACGCAGCCGCGGGGCCGCCGCCAGGACGCCGGCGTCCAGGTGCGGGCAGCCCCACCCGGTGACCAGCACCTCGGCCGGGGCGAGGGCGCCGGCCACTGCGGGATCGGCGAAGTCCCGTACGACGAGCGCCGTGTCGATGTCGGCCGTCTGCCTCAGCCGGCTCATGAGCGGCGGCGGGAAGAGCGACGGCAGGTGCACCGGGTCCATCGCGAACACGGCCCGCGGCGGCTGGGAGCGGGTCATGGCTCTCCTGGGAACGGCGGCCGGTACCTGTTCAGAAAGCGCCTTCCACCGTATGCGTGCGGCGGACGGACGGTCAATCGGCAGCGGTGGAAGCCGGATCACGGCGGACGGGGGCCGTTCGCGCTCCGACCGGCCTCCCGCAGCCGGGATCACGGCAGGCGGTTCGCCGGCCCGGCCGACGCCGTCTGCGGTTGCACTCGGATGCACGTCGTGTGACCGGCCGCCACCCACCGTGCCGGGTCGCCCGAACGGCCCTGCCGGGCGCCCGTGCGCCGGAATACCGGCCGCTCATGTGGTGCTCTGTTGTTGCACGGTGCACGAGTGCGCGGCGAAGGGCTGGTGGGCGATGACGGCAGACCGGGCGGACCCCGTGGTCACAACGCCCTACGGGGCGGTACGCGGCCGGCACGAGCAGGGCGTCACCGTGTTCCGGGGCATCCCGTACGCAGCCCCGCCCTTCGGTCCCCGGCGGTTCCGCCCGCCCGAGCCGCCCGAGCCCTGGAACGGGGTGCGCGACACCGGCGCCTTCGGTCCCACCGCGCCGAAACCGCCGTACTCCGAGGCCTTCGCCCAGTACCTGTCCGACCCGGTGATCCCCGGCGACGACTGCCTCAACCTGAACGTATGGACCCCGCAGCCGGACCCCGGCGCCCGCCTCCCGGTCCTCGTGTGGCTGCACGGCGGTGCCCTGACCAGGGGATCCTCGGCCGTGCCCGTCTACAACGGCGCCACCTTCGCCAGGGACGGCGTCGTCTGCGTCTCGGTCAACTACCGGCTGGGCGTCGAGGGCTACGGACTGTTCCCCGACGCACCGCCCAACCCCGGCCTGCGCGACCAGCTCGCCGCCCTGCGCTGGGTGCACGACGCGATCGGCGCGTTCGGCGGCGACCCGGACCGGATCACGCTGTGCGGCCAGTCGGCCGGCGCCATCAGCGCCGGCGCCCTGCTCGCCGTACCCGCGACCCGGGGGCTGGTCCGGCGCGCCGTGCTGCAGAGCGGACCGCCGGAGGCGTCCGACCGGGACAAGGTGCGGCGGATGGTGCGCCGCATGGCCACCCGGCTGAAGATCCCCGCCACCGCCGAGGCCTTCGCCGCCGTCGACCGCGACCTGCTGCTGCGCACCCAGGCCGAGGTCGGCCGGCTCGGCAGTCCGGTCCTGGGCGGGCCCGCGTTCGGCATCGTCGTGGACGGCGACCTCGTGCCCCGCGACCCGCTCGAGGCCCTGATCGACGGCGACGCCGCCCAGGGCGTCGAGCTGCTCATGGGCTGGACCCGCGACGAGTACCGGCTCTGGCTCGTGCCCGGCGGGCTGGTGGAGCGCGTCGACCGGCTCGGCGCCGTCGCGCTCGCCGGGGCGATGGCCCGCTGCCACGCCGGCCACGAGGTGCCCCGCGGCTACCGGGCCCTGCACCCCGACGCCGGCACCGCCGAGATCGTCGGCCAGATGGTCACCGACCACCTGCTGCGGATCCCGCTGCACCGCCTCGCCGACGCCCGCCCCGGCACCTCCTACCTCTACGAGTTCGCCTGGCCGTCCCGCCTCCCCGGGCTCGGCGCCTGCCACGCCCTGGAGCTGGGGTTCGTCTTCGACTCCGGTGACCTGCCCGAGTCGCAGAGACTTGCCGGTGAGGGCGCACCGCGGGAGCTGGCCGAGGCGATGCACGCGGCCTGGGTGCGGTTCGCGGCCACCGGGGACCCCGGCTGGCAGGCCTGGGACGCGTCCCATCCGGTGCGCATCTTCGGCGACGGGGAACCGCATACCGCATACGGTCCCCGGGACGCGGAGACCGCCCTCTGGGCGGCCGCCCCCACGGGCCCGGAACCCGGCCCCGCCGCGGACATCCGCGCCCCGGGAGCGGAGCTGGCGGCGGCGGTACGGCGGTTGCGGCGCTCGGTGGGGGCCAGACGCCGTTGAGGTCCGCGGTCGCACGTCGTCGGCGGCCGTGGGCGGCTGCCGGGCCGACGGACGGCGGTGCGGCTCCACGGGTCCCGGGTTCCCGGGTCGCGTGCTGCCGGTGGGACAGCCGTTCCGGACCGTGGCCGGCCCGGTTCCTCCCGGGGCCCTGCAACGCCGTGCGCCCCGACGCCGGGCGCTGCGTTCAGGCGGCGTCCAGGGCCTGCCTGATCGACCCGATCGCCTCCGGCCCCACCCGGCAGCACCCGCCCACCAGCCGCGCGCCCGCGTCCCGCCACGTCTTGACCCGACCGGTGCCGAAAGTGGTCCCCCCGGTCCAGGCGCGCGCCTCGGCGTCCCAGGCCTCCCCGCTGTTCGGATAGACCACGACCGGCTTGCCGGTGACGCGGGAGGCGATCTCCACGGCGGTGTCCACGTCCTGCGGCGCGCAGCAGTTGACGCCCACCGCGATCACCTCGTCCACGTCGGCGGCCGGGGCGAAAGCCTCCTCCAAGGGCTGTCCGGCACGCGTGTGCCGGCCGTCGACCGTGTACGACAGCCAGGCCGGAACGCCCAGCCCGCGCACCGCCCCGAGCAGCGCGGCGCCCTCGTCGGCGTCCGGCACCGTCTCCAGTGCGAGAACGTCCGGCGCGGCGGCGGCCAGCACCTCCATGCGCGGCCGGTGAAAACGCTCCAGTTCGTCCACGCCCAGCCCGTAGCGGCCCCGGTACTCGGCGCCGTCCGCGAGCATCGCACCGTACGGGCCGACCGAGGCCGCCACCCACAGCGGCCGCTCGATGCCCGCGTCGGCGGCCTGCCGGGCGGCGTCGCGCGCGAGGTCCACGCTCAGCGTGAGCAGCCGCGCGGCCTCCCCGTGGCCGATGCCCCGCCGGGCGAAGCCCTCGAAGGTGGCCTGGTAGCTGGCGGTGATGGCCACGTCCGCGCCGGCCCGGTAGTAGGCGAGGTGGGCTTGCGTCACCGCTTCCGGGCGTTCGGCGAGCAGTCGGGCCGACCAGAGTTCGTCGCTCAGGTCGTGCCCGGCAGCCTCCAGCTGGTTGGACATGCCGCCGTCGAGCACGAGGGGCCCGGCGGCGAGGGCGTCGGCGAGGCGGGGGGAGATGCTGCTGGTCATGTCTTGACGCTAGTCGAAGCGGAACGCGGAAGGACCTCGATGTCCGGCCCGGGCTTCGCCGTCGATGCGGGTGCCGCCGGGACGGGCGGCCACGATGAGGGACCGGAGGGTCTTCCGCCCGGCCCCTTCTCACGCAGTCGACTTCTGGTTCTGCACCTGGTGCCCCCGGGTGCCGTGCGGGTGGGATGAGCCACTGGGGCGCAGCGACCGGAACCGGTGCGCCCCGGGCCCCGCCAGGAAGGAAAGGCACCGCCGTGATCGAACTGCCCGCGGACGACCGCGCGTCCAGCCCGTACACCGGTTACACCCGCGCCCACTGGGAGGCCGCCGCCGACGCCCTGCTGGCCGCCGTCGTGCCCTACGCCAGGCCCGACCGCGCTCTGTACCACCTCCCCGGCGACCACGTGAGTCACTCGGGCCACCTCTGCGACGGGTTGGAGGGATACGCCCGTACGCTGCTGCTGGCCGCCTTCCGCCGGGACGAGAACGCGCTCGGCCGCTACGCCGACGGCCTGGCGACCGGTCCCGGCGGGGTCTGGCCGCGCATCGAGGACCGCGGCCAGCCGCTCGTCGAGGCCGCGTCCGTCGCGCTCGCCCTGCGGCTGACCCGGCCGCTGCTGTGGGACCGGCTGGACGACCCCGTACGGCAGCGCACCGCCGACTGGCTGGCGCACGCGCTCACCGCCGAACCCTGGCCGTGCAACTGGGAGTTGTTCCCCGTCACCGTGGGCGGCTTCCTTCAGGAGATCGGCCACCGGCCCGAGGCGGCCGGCAAGGTGATCGACCGCGGCCTGGAGCGGATCGAGGGCTGGTACCTCGGCGGAGGCTGGTACACCGACGGCGACGGCCGGAAGTTCGACTACTACAACGGATGGGCGATGCACCTGTACACCGTCCTCCACGCGTGGCTGGCGGACGACAGCGGACTGCTCTCTGTGTACGGCCGACGGTTGTCCCGGCATCTCACCGACTACGTCCGCCTGTTCGGCGGCGACGGTGCCCCCCTCCACCAGGGCCGCTCCCTCACCTACCGCTTCGCCACGGCCGCACCGCTCTGGCTCGGCGCACTGATCGGACAGACCCCGCTGACGGCCGGCGAGACACGGCGCCTGGCCTCCGGCGCGCTGCGGTACTTCCTCGACGGCGGCGCGGTCGACGAGCGCGGCCTGCTCCCGCTCGGCTGGCTAGGCCCCGACGAGTCGCTCGTGCAGAGCTACTCCGGCCCGGCCTCCCCGTACTGGGCCGGCAAAGGGTTCCTCGGCCTGCTGCTGCCCGCGGAGCACGAGGTGTGGACGGCGGCCGAGGAACCGGGCCCGGCCGGGCGCGCCGACGAGGTGCATCCCGTTCCGGTCCCCAACTGGCTGTTGCAGAGCACCCGTTCGGACGGTCTGGTCCGGCTGCACAACCACGGCAGTGAGGACGTCCGCTACGACCCCTACTACACCCGGCTCGCCTACTCGACCGCGACGGTGCCCGCGGTGTCGTACGACAACAGTGTGATCGTCGGCGGCGATCCGGGCCGCACGGAGATCGAGCCGCTCGGCACCGGCCGGGGCTGGATCGCCTCCCGGCACAGGGTGCGCGACCAGATCACCGTCACCAGCCTCGTACTCGCGGAGGGCGCGGTGGAGGTGCGCGCCCATCTCGTGGCCGGGGCCGCGCCCGGCACGCCCGTGCGGATCACGGGGTGGACGGCGCCCGCGCGGCTGCGCGCCGAACTCCTGCCGGTGTCGGGCCTGTCGCAGGAGCTGACGGGACACACGGGGGCGGGCGGGGCCACGCTGTTCGTGGCGCTCGCCCGGCTCACCGGCGACCCGGAACCTCGGCCCCTCGAAGAGCTGGTGTCCGTCACGGTGCGGGAGGATCACGAGGTTCGCGTCCGCTGGGCGTCCGGCGCGGAGGGCGTCTTCGCCTTCACGGCTTCGGACGGGCGGTCCGCGGGCCCGCCGTGGTCGGTGACCCGCCGGTGAGACGGGCCGGGAGGGGCTGACGGGCGCGTGGCCCGGGTGAGGGCGACGTCGCCGAGCACCACGACGTCACCGGTGATCCGGGCGCGCCCACACCTGAACGTCCGCTGCTCGCCGACCGGTCCCACCGTCGACCGGCTCGCCGGTCTCGGCGTCCGCCGCGTCAGCCTCGGCTCGCTGCTCTACCGGTGCGCGCCCGGCGCGGCCCTGGACGCGGTGGACGGCATCGCCGCCGGACGCGCCCCCGGACGGGACCACGCCCAGCTACGCCGAGGTCCGCGCGCTGGAGCGGAGGGTGCCGGTGAGCAGGTCCGCGAACGCCACCGGGTGATCCGCCGTGCCCAGATGCCCGCCGGGGAACTCCAGGAACGCGCCGCCCAGCCGCTCGGCGAGCGAGGCGGCCGTCCGGTGCAGCACCGTGCCGCGCGAGTCGGTGCCGGCGCCGAGCGTGAGGCGGCCCCTGGGAGCGGTGAAGGTGGGCAGATGCGCGGTGAACGGGCGCAGCACCCGCGCCAGGAAGACGCCGAACGGGGTCGCCGACTCCCCTTCGGCGGGCGGCCGTCCGGGTCCGTCCAGTTGCCCGATCAGCTCGGCCCGCCGCTCTTCGCCGTCCGGCAGCACCGTCACGCACGGCGGTTCGTGCGCGACCACGTGCGCGAGCCGCTCGGGGTGGCGGGCGAGCAGGTCCAGGGCGGTGATCCCGCCGGAGCTGGTCCCGAACACGTACGCGGACCCGCCTCCCGGCAGCACCGCTTCCAGCACCCGGTGCGCGCCCTCGCTCCAGGCGGCCACCCGCTGCTCGGGAACCGGCGGCCCGAGCCGGCCGTGGGCGAGACCGAGCGGGTCGTACGTCACCACGGTGAAGTGCCCGGCCAGCCGCTCGGCCAGCGGCCCGAGACCCATGGGGTGCCCGGCGCCGCCCGGCAGCACCAGCAGCACCGGACCGCTGCCCGTGACGTCGTAGGACAGGGGTTCAGCCATCGTTTTCACCCTCCCGCGGCCAGTGGGTGAGCGCCAGGTGCAGGGCGTCGATCGCCTTGTCCCAGGAGGCCTGTACGTCCCGGTCCGCGCCGAAGCCTCCGCAGGACTCCAGGGCGCAGTAGCCGTGGAAGGTGCTGCGCAGCAGGCGTACTGCGTCGGTCAGGTCGGGCTCCTGGAGGCCGTAGGCACGCAGCATGCCGTAGGTGATCTCGGCGGTGCGGCGCATGGCCGGGGAACCGGCGATCAGGGACTGGTCGATGCGGATCTGAGTGGCCGCGTACCGGCCGGGATGGTCCAGGGCGTAGGCGCGGTAGGCGCCGGCGAAGGCGGCCAGCGCGTCCTTGCCCGCGCGACCGGCCACGGCCACCGCGATCCCGTCGATCAGCTCGCCCCCCGCGTACAGGGCGAGCCGGGTGCGCAGGTCCGCGAGGCCCCGGACGTGCGAGTACAGGCTCGCGTCCTTCACGCCGAAGCGGCGGGCCAGCGCGGAGAGGGTGACCTGCTCGAAGCCGGCCTCGTCGGCGAGTTCGGCGGCGGCGGTGACGACACGGTCGACGGTGAGGCCCGCTCGGGCCATGGATGCCTGCCTTTCGCACATTTCCCATTTCCTAGAGGCTCTAGGTTTTGGGCTATGTATACCAGGAAGTCGTCACCGCCGTAAGTCCTGGGCGGCGGGCCGCAGAAGCCGTCCTGCCGCCGCCGGGCGCAGGGTGGGTCCCGCCCTTTCGGGAACTCTCGGTGCGAGGTGGTGCCGTAGGACGTCGACGACGGACACGAGGACCGCGCGGCCGGCGCCGCACTTCCCCCGGGCGACGCCCCTGCCGGCGTCCGGCTGCTGCCCACCCCCGGGGCAGGTGGACGTCCGGCGTCGACCGCTGCTCGCTGCTGCCCGTGCCCGCCGGGGCCGGCGTGTCCGCCGCCGTCGCCCCGCGCCAGGCCGGCGAACTCCCGTCCCGCGTCCGGCGCCTTCCCGGGCCGGCTGTGGCAGGTCGCCGGGGGCCGCGCTGCTGTCCTTCGCGACGGTGGCCACGGTAGGCGCCCTGCACCGGCTGCTCGGCCTGTCGCGTTCCCGCTGTCCCCGCTGTCCCCGGTGCTGTCGCTGCGGCTCGGCATCGCGACCTCGGGCGGCCCCGTCCCGCGCGACTTCGGCGGCCGGCCCCGGCGGCGCGGCCCGCGTCCTAGGTAGGGGGCACGGTGCTCACACCGCCGCCGTACGACACATGGACGACCCGCACCCCCCGTCCCGGAACGCGGCCCGGAACCCGTCCCGGCGACCGGGCGGACGCCTCGCCGTCTGCCCTCCTCGCGGGCGAGGACGACCACGACCCGGCCGAGGCCCGCATCTTCCGGGGCATCGGCCGACCGGCGGCGGCGCTCGCCGCGCGAGGGGATCAGGTGCGGGACAGCCGCGTCAGGACCGCGACGGTCAACCGGTCCCGGGGCCGGGAGCCGTGGAGAACACGAAGGAGAACTCCGCCGGCTCGGCCCGCAGGTGGTACTGCGGCAGCGGGCCCGGACCGCAGGACTGGGAGCCGATGCCGTGCTGGCCGTGGTCCAGGTTGACCCAGACCGTGTCACCAGGGGTGAGATCGGTCAGGTGCGTGGCGGCGTCCAGCTGTTCGGTGGTCCAGCGGCGGGCGGTCAGGAAGAACACCGGGTCGCCCTCGATGCGCAGGCCGCCCAGCTCGGCCCGGCGGACGTCGATACGGGCGCCGTTCTCCTGGGGGCGGACGTAGGGCGTCTGCATGTCGTCCACGGTCGACTCCCAACGGCCGACCGACGACGCCGTCCTGGTGTCCGGATAGGCCTCGCCGGGACCGCCGCCGTACCACCGCACAGCGTCGGCTGCGGACAGTCCGAAGCGGATGCCGAGGCGGGGGAGGGGGACGGTCCAGTCGCCCTCCGGGGTGGTGCGCACGGTCAACCGCAGACGGTCGCCGTCCGACGTCCAGCGGTACACCGTCGACAGCCCCAGCTCCCGCGCCGCCGGAGCCACGCGGGTGCGGACCGTCAGCGTGTGCTCGCCGGTCTCCACCGCGTCCAGCCGGTGCCGCATCCGGTGCAGGCCGAGTGTGCGCCACACCACCCCGTAGCGCAGGTCGGGCTGCCAGGGGGCGCCGTCGTCGTTGTCGGTCGTGGCCCGCCACACGTCGAGGCGCAGTCCGAGGACGGGCACCCCGCCGACGGCCGTCAGGGCGCCGGTGCGGGCGTCGAAGGTGCCCGGACCGAGGGTGATCACCCCGTCCCCGGTCTCCGGCCCGGCGGTCGCCGCGACCGCAGGCGCCCGGCGCTCCGACACCGGAACCTGACCCCAGGCCACGACGTGCCCCTGCGCCGCCCACGGGCCGTCGGCCGCGAGCGTGGCCCGGACCGTCCAGTGGGCCTCGCCGGCCGGCGCCCCGGCCGGCGGCGCGGGCAGTTTGACGTCGGCGGACTCGCCGGGCGCGAGCGCCGGCACCGGCAGGGCGCCGGACTCCACCGTCTCCCCGTCGACGTCGTACGACCACGAGAACGCCAGCGGCGACAGGTCGGCGAAGTCCTGTTTGTTGGTGATCCGGACCGTGCCGTCGCCCGGCTCGCCGGCGATGCCGACCGGTTCGATCACCTTCTTGTACTCGGCCAGGCCCGGGGAGGGGCGCCGGTCGGGGAAGAGCAGCCCGTCGCAGACGAAGTTGCCGTCGTGCAGCTCCTCGCCGAAGTCGCCGCCGTAGGCGTAGCCGAGCTCCGGGTGCGCGATGCCGTGGTCGATCCACTCCCACACGAAGCCGCCCTGCAGCCGGCCGTACGACTCGAACAGCCGCTGGTAGTCGGCGAGTCCGCCGGGTCCGTTGCCCATGGCGTGCGCGTACTCGCACAGGACGAACGGCAGCCGGCGGCGCCCCAGGGTGCCGCCGTCCAGACCGCGGCCGATCCGCTCCACCTCGGCGTGGTCGGCGTACATCCGGGAGTACATGTCGGTGTCCCGGCAGGTGGGGTCGCCCTCGTAGTGCACGAGCCGGGAGGGGTCCCGCCCCTTGATCCACTCGGCCATGGCGGTCAGGCCGCGGCCGGTGCCGGCCTCGTTGCCCAGGGACCAGACGACGACCGACGGGTGGTTCTTGTCCCGCTCGACCATGCGGGAGGCCCGGTCCAGCAGGGCCGGCGTCCAGCGGTCGTCGTCGACGGGGTTGTCCCGCCAGCCCTGCTCCGTGAAACCGTGGGTCTCCAGGTCACACTCGTCGATCACCCACAGCCCGTACTCGTCGCACAGGTCGAGGAAGGCCGGATGCGGTGGGTAGTGGGAGGTGCGGACGGCGTTGATGTTGTGCCGCTTCATCAGCAGCACGTCCTCGCGCATGGTGGCGAGGTCCAGCGCGCGGCCCCGCTGCGGATGCCACTCGTGCCGGTTGACGCCCTTGAACAGCACCGGGCGGCCGTTGACCTCGATCAGGCCGTCCGACAGCGCCACGGTACGGAAACCGATGCGCAGCGGCACCCGCTCGCCCACGGTGGTGAGCGTGCCCTCGTAGAGCCTGGGTGTCTCCGCCGACCAGGGCTCGGCCGGCACGGTCACGCTCTCGCCGGTCGTGATGTCGATGCCGAGCCCGGCAACGGTCACCCGGCCGTCCACGTCGGAGTCGACCCGCAGGGTGCCGGTGCCGGCGCGGTGGTCGTAGGAGGCGTGCACGAAGAAGTCCAGGGCGGCGCCCGCCGGACGGTGCAGCAGGGTGACGTCACGGAAGATGCCCGGCAGCCACCACTGGTCCTGGTCCTCCAGGTAGGAGCCGGCCGACCACTGGTGGACCCGTACGGCCAGCACGTTGCCCGTGGGCTTCAGCAGATGGCCGACCGCGAACTCGTGCGGCAGCCGGGACCCCTTGAACTCGCCGAGGTCGGTGCCGTTCAGCCACACCCGGGCGCAGGACTCCACGCCGTCGAAGCGCAGCACCGCGCCGCCCTCGGCGGGGTCCGGCCAGTGCCGGGGCAGGTCGAAGACCCGCAGATGGTCGCCGGTCGGGTTCTCCGTCGGCACCCGCGGCGGATCGACCGGGAACGGGTAGAGGTGGTTGGTGTAGACCGGCAGGCCGTGCCCCTGGAGCACCCAGTGGCCGGGGACCGGGATCTGCGTCCAGTCACCGGAGTCGTACCCCTCCTCGGCGAAGGAGTCGTCCTCGGCGTCGGCCGTCGGCGACAGCCGGAAACGCCAACTGCCGTTCAGGGAGAGGGAGGCGGCGTCGGACGACGCGTACCAGGCGCGGGCCGGCAGCGCCCCGGAGCCCGGCGAGACGTCCTCGACGTAATCGGTGACGGTGCGGTTGCGGAAAGACATCGGTCTCCAAACGGGGCTGTGGGGCAGGTGGGTCGAGGGCCGGCGGGGACGGGGCACGGCGGCCCTCGGTACGGGGAAAGAGGGTTCTACTGCCCGGTCCAGGCCTCGTTGCCACCGCCGTTGCAGCTGTACAGGATCACCTTGCTGCCGTCGGCGGTGGCCCGGCCGCTGACGTCGAGACACGTGCCCGACGCCTCGTTCACGATCTGCCCGTCGGCATTGAGCAGCCACTCCTGGCTCGCGTCACCGGTGGCCACGGCGGTCGTGGTAGGGCCCGAACTCCCGGCCGTCAGGTAGCCGTCGGCTCCCTTCAGCGTGCCTGGCGCGTCGTACGACCACGACTGGCCCGCCGCGCCCGTGCACGTGGCGATCGCGGCTCCCGAGGCATCGGCCGTCAGGCACTTGCCCGACTGCCCGCCCACCAGGGCGCCGGTCAGGTCGGAGGCGCCGTCGCCCTTCCGGTCGAACACGTACGTCGTGATCGAGCGGGCGGCAAGCGTGGCGGACACGGTCCCGTCACCGACGGCGGGCTTCGCGACCTCCGCCCAGTTCTCGTCCGCCGAGGTCCGCACCGCCTGCGCCGCCCGCACCGGCACCCTGCTGTTGAAGTGCAGGCTCAGCGTGGTGTCGGTGCTGTTGTGGTTGTTCACCACGACCACCCACCGGCCGCTTCGCTCGTACGCCGACACCTCGACGCCGGCCGGGGCCCCGGTGACGTTGTGCGCCACCGAGCCCGGCCGGACGAACCTGCTGTACTGGCCGAGCGCGTAGTACCGCTTGGTGAAGTACAGCTTCTGGTTGCCGTCCGCCGCGTAGTCCGGGTCGTAGTAGATCAGGCCGTCGTTCCACCCCTGGTCGTTCCTGGTGTCCGGATCGGTGCCGTAGCCGCTCGCGAGCGCCACCCACCACTGGAACGCCGCGTCGTGCGAGATCGCGAAGTCCTTGTAGATGATCCGCGACATCAGCAGGGCGTTGTCGATCGTCGGGTCGTACTCCTGGTTCCAGCCCGTGCTGCCCTTGCCGAAACAGCAGATCTCTGTGGCCCAGGACGACTTGCCGGCCGACTTCGACGTCTCGTAGACGTTGCCGAGCCGACCGTCGTCGGGGTCGTCGTACGTGTGGTGGGCCAGCTCGGACACGTACGGCGCGGTGCCCGGCTGCCCGATCCACTGGGGCACTTCGCCGGTGAACTGCGTCGTCCGGCTCGACTCGTCCGCGATGATCCCGGTCTTGCGGTGCCGGGCCCGCTGCTCGGCGCCCAGCGCGCGCACGATGTCGTCGCGCTGGTCGACCGGCACCGGCATGCCTTCCTGGCCGCAGTCGGCGAAGCTGTTGTCCGGCTCGTTGAACGGGCTGATGTGGTCGAGGTTCACTCCCTGGTGCGCGAAGTGGTCCGTGACGTCCGCGATGTACCTGGCGAAGTCGGCCTCGTTCTCCGCCTTCAGCCGGCCGCCGCAGCTCTTGCCGTTCGTCGTCCAGCGGGCGGGAGCGCTGTTGACGAAGCCGATCAGGTCCTTGACGCCGTACTGCGCCGCGTACTTCAGGAACGTCCGGCCGCCCTTGTCCCTGCTCCAGTCGTAGGAGCCGTCGGGCCTGAGGAAGTCCTCGGCGGCACGTGCGGGGGTGGTGACCGCGCTGCCTCCGCCGCCGATGTTGTAGCGGTACGCGCTCAGATCCAACCCCTGTGCGGAGAAAAGGAGTCGGGCGACCCTGGCCTGGACCTCGGGGGCGAAGTGCTGGAGGTCGTTGACCCACCAGGCGCCGGACGCGCCGATGTCGTCGATGGTCTGGGCGGCGTGGGGGGAGACCTCGGCGGTGGCCGGGGCGTCGGCGGCACGTGCGGGTGGGGAGGCGAGCAGGGCTGCGGTCACGGTCAGCGCGGCCGAGGCCGCCAGCAGCAGGGGTCGTGCGCGGAGGTGAGCGGTGCGGGGCTGAGACACGTGCATCCCTTCCGTCGTCATGAAGGCGGTGCGGTACGGCTCCTTGCGGGGGCGGTGCGCCTGGTGGCGCCTCTGACGGGACTCGTCCGCCTCTGCCCGACGGACTGCAGCGCCCCCTCCAGCGCGAACGTGGCCGCGCCGAGGGACACCGGGTCGGTGGGGATCGGGGAGAGGACGATCCGGGTGGCCGCCAGCGGCCGGCGCAGCGCGTGCCGGGCGACGGCCTGCCGGACCTCGTCCAGCAGCGGCTCGCCCAGCCGGGCGGCGACCCAGCTGCTGAGCACGACCACCTCGGGGTTGAGGAGGTTGATCAGGTCCGAGATGCCGGCGCCGAGGTAACGGGCGGTGTCCCGTACGACCTTGACCGCGACCGGGTCGTTCGCGGCGACCGCGTGGGCCAGTGCGGCGATGGTGGCGGTCTGGTCCTCGGGGTGCAACAGAGGGGATTCCGGGCTGAGTTCGCGCAGGTTCTGCATGATGCCGGGTGCGCCGACGTACGTCTCGACACAGCCGTGGTTGCCGCAGTGGCACAGCCGCCCGTCGAGCACGAGCGTGGTGTGGCCCCACTCGCCGGCGCTGTTGCTCACGCCCCGGTGCAGACCGCCGCCGAGGGCCAGTCCGGCGCCGACTCCGGTGCCGAGGTTCACGACCACGGCGTCCCCGTGCCCCCGCGCCGCCCCGAACCACAGCTCGGCCACCGCGCAGGCGCGCAGCGGGTTGTCCAGGTACAGCGGGTGGGCGATGTGCTCGGCGAGCAGGTCGAGCAGCGGCACGTCGTGCCAGTCGAAGTTGGGGGCGTACTCGGCGACGCCCGTGTCCCGGTCCACCTGGCCCGGCACGCTCACCCCGACGCCGAGGACACGCGCCGCCTCGACCCCGGCCTGGGCGACCACCGAACCGACGGCGGCGGCCACATGCCCGACCACCCGCTCCGGACGGCGCTCACCGGGCCGCATGTCCTCCTCGGCGCGGGCCAGCACGTTCAGCGCCAGGTCGAACAGTTCCACATGGACGTACGTCTCCGCGATGTCCACGCCGACCAGCGCGCCCCCCGACGCGTCGACGGCGACGAGACCGCGCGGCCGGCCGCCGGCCGAGTCCTCGAACCCGACCTCGGTGATCATGCGCAGGTCCAGCAGCTCGCCGACGAGCGTGGCGACCGTGGCCAGGCTCAGCCCGGTGGCGGCGGCCAGCTCCTGCCGGGAGGTGGGGGACTCGGCGATGATCTGGCGCAGCACCTCGTAGCGGTTCGCGGTGCGGATGTCACGTGATGTGCGCTTCACGCGGCTGCCCCTCCCATGCCGTCCGGGCCGGGCCGGGGCGACTTCGAGCCCCGGCGCGGGCGTCAGGCTATGGGCTGGGAGAAGCTTTCGACAAGGGGTTAGGAAAGGGGGTGGATGAAGTCGTCGTCGAGGATGTTCCGCACGAAGGTGTTGGTGAACTTGCCCGTGGGATCCAGCGAGCGGGCGAGGGCGCGGAAGTCGCTGACGCGTGTATACCGTCGACGGACCACCGCCGGCGGTACCTCGTACACCTTTCCCCAGTGCGGACGCGGATCGAACCGGACCAGCGCCTCCTCCAGCAGGCGCACCACCGGGAGAACGGCCGCCTCGTCGCGCACCCAGGTGAAGTGCAGGGCGACCGAGTCCCGTCCGTGGGCGGGGCTGAGCCACTGCGTGTCGGCGGCGACCGTCCGCACCTCGCAGGTCTGCAGAACACCGGCGACCGTCGACCGGATACCGTCGATCGCGGACAACGCCTCCAGCGCCGCCGTCCGCGGCAGCAGATACTCCGACTGGAGCTCCTCCCCGCTGCTCGGCGTGAACTCCGCCCGGAAGTGCGGCAGCCGTTCGTGCCACGGCCCGGGCACGCCCAGCTGTTCGGTGCAGTAGGTCGCCGGCATGCCCGGCACCGGGTGCAGCGACTCGGTCGCGGGCGCCGCCCACGGGAAGTGCACCGCCGGCTGGTCGGTGCGTCGCTTGACCCACACCTGCCGGAAGCCCGGCCCCCGCCAGTCGGTGAACAGGCTGACGCTGTACCCGCAGGCCATCACGGCGCGGAAGTCCAGGTTCTCCAGCGGGAGTTCGGTGAACAGATGCTGTTCCACCTCGTAGGCCGGCTCCAGGTCGAGGGTGAGCGCGGTGACGACACCGAGCGCGCCGAGCGAGGTCACGGCGCCGTCGAAGCGCGCGTCGCCCCGGGCGATCGTCACCGTCGAGCCGTCCGCGACGACCAGCTCCACCTCCCGGACGGCCGACGCCAGCGGCGCGTTGCCGACGCCCGAGCCATGGGTGCCGGTCGCCACCGAACCGGCCACCGAGATGTGCGGGAGGGACGCCATGTTGGGCAGGGCGAGCCCGTGCCCGTCGACCGTCCGGGCCAGTTCGGCGTAGCGGACACCGCCCGACACCCGGACCGTGCGCGTGGTGGAGTCGACCTCGATCACCGGTGGCAGCCCGGAGGTGGACAGCAGCACCCCGTCCGCTCCCGGGTCGGCGATCCGGTTGAAGGAGTGCCCGCTGCCCAGCACCCGCACCCGCGCGCTGCCCGCCACCAGCGCCGCGAGCGCGTCGAGCGTGCGCGGACGGTGGAACTCGCGCGCGGTGTAGGTGACGGTGCGCGCCCAGTTGCTGACCGTCCCTCGGGTCTCGGCCGTTCCTGCCATGCGTGCGTCCTCCCGGAAAGTGCGTCCGTGCCGAGCCTCTCATCCCTCCGGGCTCCACTGGGAGCCGACCTATGGATCGGGTAGACCTACGGATTTCGTTGTACAGGGCCCTTTAGTCGACGTATATGAAAATCACTTGGTCAAACGAGTGCGGAATCGGTACCTTGCGGGTCCATGACCCAGGAACCGCTCCCCGCCCGCCTGCCCGTCACCGACCGAACCCGGCACCGCCGGCTGCGCGAGCAGGGAAGCCTGGAACGGGCCGAGCTGGAGGCGATCCTGGACGCCGCCTTCGTGTGCCACCTGGGCGTGCTCGTGGAGGGGCGGCCGGTGGTCGTCCCCACGGTCTACGGGCGGGACGAGCGATGGCTCTACCTGCACGGTTCCGTGGCCGGCCGCAGCCTCGCCGGAGACACCCCCGTGTGCGTGACCGTCACCCACGTGGACGGGCTCGTGCTCGCCCGCTCCGTCTTCGAGCACGGCGTCAACTACCGCAGTGCCATGATCCACGGCACGGCCCGCAAGGTCACCGACCCCGAGCGGAAGCTGGAGGGCCTGCGCCGGCTCACCGAGCACTGCGCGCCGGGCCAGTGGTCGTACGCCCGCCGGCCCAGCCGCAAGGAGCTGGCCGCCACCGCCCTGCTCGCCCTCTCCCTGGAGGAGGCCTCCGTCAAGATCCGCACCGGTGCCCCGGACGACGGCGACGGTCCCGACGCCGCCCTCGGCCTGTGGGCCGGGGTCCTGCCGCTGACCACGGTCTGGGGCACCCCGGAGCCCGACCCGGCGCTGCCCGCCGGCACCGCCGTACCGGACCACATCGCGCGTCGTGCGGGGACCCGGCACGGCTGAGCCGCAGGCGGGGGCATACGGTGTGAGTCGTACGCCTGAACCGGGAGGAGACAGACGGATGGGCAGTCGTACCGCGCTGGTCGAGGATCTGATGGAGCGGTTCCCGCACGTGCCACGGGAAGCCGTCTTCAAGGAGGACCTGCTCCGCGGCGGCGTCGCCTTCGACCCCTCCGCGCTCAGCGACAACGAGAACGGCGAGGTCAAGCCGAAGTCGTACTTCATCTTCTCCTTCGACCACGGCACCCTGCCCGAGCTCGGCGAGGCGGCGCTCAGGCGCCCGCCGGAGGAGATCATCCTCACCGGCGGCCCGTACGACCTGCGCCGCACCGTCGTCTCCGTGCGCGTGAACCCGGCCTCGCCGTACCGCGTCGCCGCCGACGCGGACGGGTTGCTCGGGCTCTACCTCGACGGCAAGCGGATCGCCGACGTCGGCGTGCCGCCGATGCCGGAGTACTACCGGCACACCCTGTCCAACGGAAAGTCCGTGATGGAGGTGGCCCCGACCATCCAGTGGGGCTATCTGATCTACCTCACCGTCTTCCGGGTCTGCCAGTACTTCGGCGCCAAGGAGGAGTGCCAGTACTGCGACATCAACCACAACTGGCGCCAGCACAAGGCGGCCGGGCGGCCCTACACCGGGGTGAAGGACGTCGAGGAGGTGCTGGAGGCCCTCGAGATCATCGACCGGTACGACACCCAGAAGGCGTCCACCGCGTACACGCTGACCGGCGGCGCCATCACGAAGACGGTCGCCGGGCGCGACGAGGCCGACTTCTACGGCCACTACGCCAAGGCCATCGAGGAGCGCTTCCCGGGCCGCTGGATCGGCAAGGTCGTCGCCCAGGCGCTGCCCAAGGCGGACGTGCAGCGGTTCAAGGACTACGGCGTGCAGATCTACCACCCCAACTTCGAGGTGTGGGACCGCCGGCTGTTCGAGCTGTACTGCCCGGGCAAGGAGCGGTACGTCGGCCGGGACGAGTGGCACAGGCGGATCCTCGACTCGGCGGAGATCTTCGGCGCGCGCAACGTCATCCCCAACTTCGTCGCCGGCGTGGAGATGGCCGAGCCGTTCGGCTTCACCACCGTCGACGAGGCCATCGCCTCCACCACCGAGGGCCTGCGCTTCTTCATGTCGCACGGCATCACGCCCCGCTTCACCACCTGGTGCCCGGAGCCCACCACCCCGCTCGGCAAGGCCAACCCGCAGGGCGCGCCGCTGGAGTACCACATCCGGCTGCTGCAGGCCTACCGTCAGACGATGGAGGACTTCGGGCTCTCCTCCCCGCCCGGCTACGGACCGCCCGGACCCGGCCGCGCGGTCTTCTCCGTCAGCTCCTTCATGGACAGCCTGCCCGCCGAGGGACCGGTGGCCGACGCGGCGCAGGCGCCGGCCGAGGTGTGATGGCGCGCACCGGTCCGGCCCGGCGGTGAGCGCAACCGGCACCACGTCCGTACTGGAGAACGGAGTTGCGGGCTCGTCGCGTCACGCATCCACCCCGCCACCATCGGTAACCGGATGTGAACAGGCCGCTTGTCAGTTGTGTCAAGGACGTGAAAGGCTCTGTGTCCTGCCGCGAGGTTCCCTGCAACTCCCCTCCCTCTTTGGTGAGTTGACCTCGCTCGTGGATGCAGGAGTCCCATGCCCGACCTGCCGACCCCCCAGGACGCCACCGAGGCCGCGCTGTTCTCGGAGGGCTGGGACGCGGTGCTCAGCTACGCGGACCTGTGCACCGCCGGGTCCCTGACGGCCCACCAGCTGGCGACCGAGGCGTTCGCGCTCGGCATGCGCGAGATCCGCGCCGCCGCGAGCACCCATGTGCGCGGCGCGGGCCGCCGCACGGCACGGCTGCCCACGATCCCGGCGCTGCTCACCGCCGTACGTGACACCGCCGCCGCCTGGGAGGCCGACGGGCAGGGGCACAAGCTCGACCCCGACCTCAGGCTGTGGCTCAACTCCGGCAACGCCGCCCGCTACACGGGCCCGCCGCTTCAGCGCCCGGTCGCGCTGCGCGGCCTCAGGGACATGCAGGAGGCCGACGCGTCGCTGCTCTGGCTGGCCGAGGTGGAGGCGCTGCCCCTGCCGGCCGTGGCCCGCCGGCTCGGCCTGGACCCGGCCACCGCCGCCGAGGAACTGGAACAGGTCCGCACCCTGTTCCGGGACCGCTGTCACCGCGCCCATCTCGACACCCCGATGGACGCCCGGTGCCGCTCCTACGCCCGGCTGCTGGACGCCGTCACCCGCTCACCGGCCGCCGACACCCCCGACGACCTCTCCCGGCACCTCGCGACCTGCGTGCGGTGTGCCGAGGCCGCCGCCTGTCTGCGCCTGCACGGCGGCGGGCTGCCCGCCGCGCTGGCCGGCGGGGTGATCGGCTGGGGCGGCCTCGCCTACCTGGAACGCCGCCGCAGGGCGGCCGAGGTCCGCCTCGGCGCGGGCCGCCCCGGCGGCGCCGACCCCGCCGGCGATCCGCAGGAGGGCACCGGCCGCAGCCGCGCCGTGCGCGGTGGCCTGCTCGCCGCCGCCGTGCTGCTGTCGGCGCTGGCGCTCGGCGTGTCGATGATGCCGTTCGGCGGCGGCGGCGACACCGCCGCCGCCCGTGACGACCGGCAGCCGGTCGCCGACCCCAGCGTCTCCCGCACCACCGGCACCCCCACCCGGCAGGGTTCCCCGGCGGCGCCGTCGGTCACCGCCACCCCTTCCGCGCCGCGTACGACAGCCGGGTCCGAGCGCAGCAAGCCCGACCCGGAACCGCAGGGGAACTCCTCCCCGGCCGGACACCGGCCCGGACCCGGCCGTACCAGCGCCGCCGCGGCCGGCTGCCGGGTCGCCTACGACCTGGTCAGCCAGTGGGCCGACGGATTCCAGGCCACCGTCACCGTCACCACGGACCGGCCCCTCGACGGCTGGAGCCTGTCCTGGGCGTTCCGCGACGGTCAGCAGGTCGGCCAGATGTGGGACGCCACCGTCCACCAGAGCGGCTCCCGCGTCACCGCCACCGCCGCCGACTACGACGCGACCGTCGCCGCGCACGGCACCCTGTCCTTCGGGTTCAACGGCACCTGGCAGGGCGCGAACCACGCACCGCACGACTTCACCCTCAACGGGACGGCCTGCACGGCCGGTTGAGCGGTCGGGGGGAAGGGAAACCCGACGGCGAGTGCCGCACGCGTCCACGGACGGACGCACCGGGGCGAAGCTGTCCGAGGCGTGCTACTCCTGCGGGAGTCTGATCCCGCCCCGTGCGGCGGTCGGCTCGGTGGGGTGAAGGACACGATTCAGCACATGATCAACGAGATGCCGGAGCGGGAGTCCCCGTTCTTCTGAATCCGGGCGTCGCCTCCTGCGTGACCGCGGACCTCGTCTGCTCCAGCGCGCTCCGCGCCGTGGACCGAGTGGTGCTTCGGTGGCTCCTGCGTCAGGTGGACGGAGTGCGGCGGCCCCCTCGGCGGTCGGAGCCGCGGCCGCCGGTGCCGGCAGCGCCGCCCGTGCCGCCGCCGGCCGTCGTGCGCCGGCGGGAGCCGCGGGCGTCCTTGCCGGACGCGGAGCCGGTCGCCGCAGCGGCCGCGGCGCGCCGGTCGGAACCGCGGCCGCCCGCTCCGGCGGCACCCCCCGTGGCCCCGGCGGCTTTGGAACGCAGGCCAGAGCGCCGCCCGCCGTTCGCGGAGGTGTCACCGGAGGCTGCCGCCCCGGCCGCGGCCCGGCGGTCGGAGCCCCGGCTCCCCGTGCTGGTGGCGGCGCCCGTCGCCGCTTGGGACCCGCCGCCGCTTCGGCGCCGGCGGCCGGACCGCCTGCTGCGCTCGCCACCGGTCTTCCCGTCCTGGCGGGACGCCGTCGGCGTCGCCGGCCGGGGCACCTCGATGGTGACGGGCACGCCGGAAGGCTCGCGGGCACCGGTGATGGTGGCCAGTTCCGCGTCGCTCGACTTGATGCGGGCAGACCGGGGGCGGATGCCCGCATCCGACAGGAGCCGGGTGACGTCCCGCTTCTGGTCCGGCAGGACCAGGGTGACCACACTGCCGGAGCCGCCGGCGCGGGCCGTGCGGCCGCCCCGGTGAAGGTAGTCCTTGTGATCGGTGGGGGGATCGACGTTGACGACGAGGTCGAGGTCGTCGATGTGTATGCCGCGGGCCGCGACGTTCGTCGCCACCAGGGCGGTGACCTGGCCGTTCTTGAACTGTTCCAGAGTGCGGTTGCGCTGCGGCTGGGAACGGCCTCCGTGCAGTGCCGCCGCGCGGACGCCGACGGCCAGGAGCCGCTTGGTGAGCCGGTCGGCTGACCTCTTGGTGTCGAGGAAGAGGATGACCCGGCCGTCTCGGGCGGCGATGCGCGTGGTGACGGCCTTCTTGTCGGTCTCGTCCTGGATGTGGAGCACGTGGTGCTCCATGGTGGTCACCGCTCCCGCGGAGGGGTCCACGGAGTGCACCACGGGGTCGGTCAGGAACCGCTGCACCAGGCGGTCGATGTTGCGGTCCAGCGTGGCCGAGAAGAGCATGCGCTGTCCGTCGGGCCGTACCTGCTGGATCAGCTTGGTGATCTGGGGCAGGAAGCCCATGTCGGTCATCTGGTCGGCTTCGTCCAGCACGGTGATGCGTACCTGGCCGAGCACGCAGTCCCCGCGTTCCACGAGGTCGTTGAGCCTGCCGGGAGTCGCCACGAGCACCTCGGCGCCGCGCCGGAGCGCATCGGCCTGCCGGGTGATGGACAGCCCGCCGACCACGGTGGCCAGCCGGACGTCGACCGCCGTCGCGTAGGGGGTGAGCGCGTCGGTCACCTGCTGGGCGAGTTCCCGGGTGGGCACCAGCACGAGGGCGAGGGGTGCCTTGGACTCCGCGCGCAGTCCGGCCGTGCGGGCCAGGAGCGCAAGCCCGAACGCGAGGGTCTTGCCGGAGCCGGTGCGTCCCCGTCCCAGCAGATCACGTCCGGCGAGCGAGTTGGGCAGCGTGGCGGCCTGGATGGGGAAGGGGGTGGTGACGCCTTGGGCGGTGAGGGTCTTCAGCAGCCCCGCGGGCATGTCCAGACCGGCGAAGTCCGTCACGGCGGGAAGCGCGGGTGTCCTGCTTTCCGGCAGCCGGAATTCCGTTGGCGACGAAGCGGACGGTGGGGGTGACGAGGCGCGCCGGTTGGGCTTCTGGGACCTGCGGGTCATGCGGTTGTCTGCCTTCCTGGAAACAGCACAAACCGGGGTCCGCACCGTGACGGTGCGGACCCCGGTGAGTCGATACGCGTCCGGCGATCAGGCGGGGATGATGTTCTCGGCCTGCGGGCCCTTCTGGCCCTGCGTGACGTCGAAGGAGACCCGCTGGCCCTCCTGGAGCTCACGGAAGCCCTGCGTCGCGATGTTCGAGTAGTGGGCGAAGACGTCGGGGCCGCCGCCGTCCTGCGCGATGAAGCCGAAACCCTTTTCAGAGTTGAACCACTTCACGGTTCCCTGTGCCATGACCTTCTCCGTTCTGTAGGCAGAGGCCCCATCCGGAGACGCCGGAAAAACAAATAATGCGCCTGAGGGGAAAACATTCCTGTCAGGCGCACATAGGTTCATGGGTACCACAACTGCAACGCGAGAACTGTAGCACGGTCCGGCGCACGGCGCTGGATCACGGCGTCCGATCCGACGGCCACACCGCTCCCCTGTGGCGGTGTGACCGTCGGAGCTTCAGGGGCCGTCGCCGGGAAGAGGTCAGTGCGCTGCGTGGCCGCCGGCCGACGGGCCGTGCACCGGCGCACCGGCGGGCCGTGATGACGTAACGCTCATTTAGGTCTCCTGCGGAGGCGAGAACTCCATCACGATCAGGGATCATGCTGCACCCACTCGCGGATGTCAATTGGCGCCTAGATCGCCTGCCGAGGCCCATAGGTGGGTTACAAATGTGTCCCCCCTGGTGCGGGGCGCGGCCTCCTGGCGCTAACCTTCAGTGCGCCGCCCACGCGGGTTTTACCGACGACGAAGCAGGAGACGGCCTGTTTATGGAGAACACCACCGGGGTGGAGGACGTCGCGGCGGCCCTGGCATCGATCAAGGCGGAGCTCGAGGAACTGGGCCACACCATCGAGGTGATCAACTTCGACCGGCTCACCCACGAAACGGGCATCGCCGAGGCGACGGTCCGCAGACTCTTCGCAGGGGATCCCGTCGCCCCTGACGAGGTCGACCCGCCCTTCAAGGACCGCCTGCGGTTCCTCCTGGACACCAGGCTCAAGGAGAACGGGCGCAAGCACACGTTCCAGGAGGTCGCCGATGCCGTCGGCGTGGCCAAGTCGACGATCACCAACCTGTTGAACGGCTCGCGCAACCCGGGATTCGACGTCAGCAAGGACCTGGCGGAGTTCTTCGACGCCCCGGGCTTCTTCACGCTCGGACCGAAGACGGCGCTCCTGACGGCTCTTGAACCCGTCCTGGAACAGGCCCGGCTGATCGCCGAACTCAAGGGCCGGCGGGTGGAGCGCGTGGCCCTGCGGGGAAGCGTGTCGGCCGGCAGCGACCAGTTGTCACGGCAGTTGCAGGCCGCGATCCACCAGGTGGTCGAAACGGCCCAGCGCGCCTCCCAGGCGCCGGCGGCTGCGGCCGGTGGCGACGAGGACCCTGAACTCAGCGAACTCGCCGCCACGATGCGCTCGTTGCCGGCCAGACACCGCAGAAGCGTGATGGGCATCCTCAGAAACGCGGTAGGCCTGGCCAAGCACGACGACTGACGACAGCTTCCCGACGCGGTCCGCGGCCTCGTGGCGCCCGGCCGCCCCGGGGAGGCCGGGAGCGTCCGTCCGTCACCTCGATGGGCGCCGCACGCTTCTCGCGGCGCGGTACTGCCGCCCCAGGACGCGCAGGGCGGCCGGGACCGACGGTCGCGCCCCGTCGTGCAGGAGGGAACCTCCCTTGCGCCGTACGGCCTGCAGGTGGAGAACCTGAAGGGACATCAGGGCCCGCAGAAACGGTCGGTAGGGCGCGTCGACCAGATCAGGCAGTCCCCGGCACGCGGTGAGCGCGGTCTCGGCGAGATCGGCCTGCGCGGCGACCAGCCGCCCCAGGGCGGGAACGCACGCCTGCGACTTGTTCCGCAGGTCCCCGACGGTCAGCCCGTACCGGTCCAGTTCCTCGCGCGCGATGCCGATGCGGCCCTGCTCGGCGTCCTCGGCGAGATCGGCCAGGAAGTCGGTGCGCTGCCACCCCTCGATCAGCGCCCGGCATCCCCGGAGGAACGACTCGTCCAGACCTGCCTCCGGCGCCGGCGCCATCAGTGACGCGGTGAGCATCAGGGCGGGGAGCGAGTAACGGTCGATGTAGGCCTGGTAGTCGGCCTCGCTGTCGAAGCCGGTCCATTCGGCCTCGACGGGTGCCCCGTCCAGGAAGTCGTGCACGCGCACAGCCGTCTGCGGGCAGCGGCGTGAGGTGTCGGCGAGCGCCAGGAGCAGAGCGGACGAGGGAGCCCCCGGGCCGGGGGAGGCCTCGAGTGCCCCCCTGACCTCCCGGTCCCATGAACTCAGTGCTTCCTTGCGGGCGCCGACCTCTCCGGCGTCGATTCGCTCGTCGGTTTCGTGCATGAAGGCCACCATGGCGACGACGGACGCATGGAGCTTCGCGGGGAGCAGCAGCCGGGCGGCGAGGTACTGGTGGAGGGCGTACTTCCGTACCAGGTCGCGCTGGGCGTCGTAGGCTCGCCGCAGTGTCGGGTCAGTGATGCCGGCCTCGGTCAGGGCCGCGGGCCATCGGGGCACTGCTCTCCTTCGGTTGGTGGTTCCGGTACGGGCACGGACGGTCAGCGGTCCAGGAGGACGCGGGCCGTGCGCAGCAGGACATGGGGGCGAGTCAGGGTTCGCGGATGCCGCCGCATGTGGACGACGTCCATGTAGGCGCGGTTGATCTCGGGATCCCGGACCGATGCTTGCGTGATCTTGTCGCCTACCCAGCGGATCAGGGGATAGCCGCGGGGGTAGGGACCGGTGACGTGGGGCTGGGCCAGGTCGGCGGTCGTCGACAGCTTCCACCCGGCGTCGACGAAGACATCCGCCCGACGGAAGTAGTCCCAGGCCGGAGCGTGCGGCGCCGCTCCGGAGCGCAGGTACATGGCGAGCGCGCCGGCCTGCAGGGCCGCGAGGGTGAGCCCCTGCCCGTAGACCGGGTTGACGGAGGCCATGGAATCGCCCGCCGCGACCAGTCCGCCCGGGAAGCGACTTGTCGCGCGGAACAGGCGGCGCCGGCTCTCGCGGAAGTGGAATGTGCCGACATCGCCCTGCAGCGCGCAGTGCTCGGCGACCTCCCGCAGCGGGGCGACGCAACGTCGCATCCTGGCGACGAACTCCCGTGGGTCGCTGGTAGGGCGGTAACCGGCGTAACCGGCCAGCACGACCGTCCACCGGCTGTCCTCGACCGCCGCGAGCGCTCCGGGTTCGCAGCGTGCGGGCTGGTAGCCGCTGTCGGGTCCCGGGGCGGAGTGCGCGATCACCGTCCCCGCGAGTTCACTGCCCCGATGGAATGTGGCCGTGGCGTAACCGAGGTCGATCCGCATCCGCTCCACAGGCGGCACGGGCCACCCCTGCTGGTCGAGCCAAGCGCTCAGGCGACTCGACCGGCCCATGGCGTCGACGACGAGGTCGGCGGCGAGCGTCGTCTCGAGCCCGTGCCCGTGCTCGTGCCCGGCCGGGGCGTAGCGGACGCCGCACACGCGGTCGCCTCGCACCAGGAGTCCTCGGCCGCGGCCGGCGAGGAAGCGCACGTTGGGCAGGTCTCGCGTCCGCCGTCGTACGGTGCGCTCGATGAACGGGCGTGTGGCGCCGAGCATTTCGACGTCCTCCAGGGGCGGACGTGGCCTGCCGTCGACGTAGAACTGGACCGCTCGGCCCCTGCCGACCAGGGCACCCCGCGCGGTCATCTCCCTGGTGATGCCGGGAAACCAGCGCTCCAGCTGCGCATGTCCCATCGCGAGCAGGGCGTGCAACTGGTGCCGGTGAGGCGCGCCCGAGCCGGTTGCCTCACCGTCGAGGTGGTCCGGTTCCACGATGACGACCTCTTCGGCGAAGTCGCTCAGCACACGGGCCGCCAACAGGCCCGCGTAGCTTCCACCAAGCACAACTGCCCGTTGCACGGGGCTCCCCTCCGAGCCCGTGACGGCTCAGCTCCGTTCGAGTGGGTGCGTCGTCGCCGAGAAGAGCGACCGGACGGGACACTATCGTGCCGCTGCGCGGGTCCGGGGCACCCCTTCGCCCTCCTCGGCAGAACGGACCACCTGAAGCGATGCGTCGACCAGAGGGGAGCGGAGCGCTCGGGCCAGGCGTACCAGGCGGGTCCTCTCCTGGGCGGCGGGCGTGTTCTTCCCCGGGGCGAACAGCGCGGGCCCGGCCGAGGCGGACGGTGCCGCGCCGTCAGGGCCTGCCGCCTGGAGGCGTTCGACCGCGTCGCGCAGCACCGCGGCCGTGACGGCGGCTTCCAGCTCGTGGGGGGACAGCCCCTTCTTCCCCAGGCCCAGCTGGCTACGGAAGGCGTCGGACCTCATGGCCTCGCCGTACAGGCCCGCGACCGCCTGCGCCGGCACGTCGCTGATCCAGGCGCGCCGTTCCAGCTGCCGGATTCCGTCGAGGATCTCGATCACTCGTCGGTGAAGTGTCCACCGGACATTGAAGATGCGATTCGGCTTGGACCGCTCGGGAGCGGCCGGGGCCGGCCCGTCGCAGTGATCCGACCGGCGGTGCCCCGAGCCCAGGGACAGCTCCTGGTCGACCCCGGCGACGACGAGATCCCACAACGGCTGCAGAACCGCGATGTCCCGACGCTCGCCGAGCCACTTGCTCAACGCCGCTCCGGAGACCCCGTAGCACGTCATGATCGATCCCACGACTCCGAAGGCGGAGCCCAGCACTCCCACGTCGTCGAGTTGGTGGTGACCGAGGGCGGCGGCTGCGGCTGCGGGCGCCGAACACACCACGTACCCGGACGTCACGAGCATGCTGCGCCCGTACCAGCGCACGGAGTGCATGATGGCCTTGTCGTCGGCCCGTGCACGTCGGGTGCGACGCCAGGTGTGCACCGTTCCGCAGGTGAGCATGGTCAGGAACACACTGAGGAAGAGCTGCACCTGCGGATGGTTCACCTGGTCGGTATTGAACTTGAGCGGATGGGCCGATCCGCCGAGATCCGTGGTCAGGAACGCGACGACCATGACCGTCAAGGAGATGCCGTAGGCGACCGCCCAGGCCACGATCTGCCGCCGGACCCGCCAGGGCTGATCCGACCGGGACGGGGTCCACAAGATCGTCAGAAGGTGCTGCGTCCCGAAACACAACAGGATGCCCAGGTAGATCGGCAGCGTGGGGAGCCACGGTTGACCGGACGCCGAGCCGAGACTCCGGTATCCGAGAGGGGAGGCGACCACGTAGACGATGCCGCCCAATCCGTGGGTGGCGACCTGCAGGCCCAGCGCGAAAGAAGGGGAGCGTACGAGGGCTGAGGCCTTCCAGACGGCGATCGTCAGATGGAGGGTGGCGATGACCAGGTAGACAGTGGTCGCGCTGCTCTCAGACACCGGTCCTCCGGTGGGTGAAGCTGAAGGCGAAGCCATGGGCGTCGGACTCTTGGAGCGCGATCTTGCGGTCCAGCGCCACCGTGGCGAAGGCCTCGACCTTTCGCTCGACCGGCGAGTCGTAGTGGGACCGCTGGAAGAAGGCGGTGACCGTGTCCGGGTTGAGCGCCGGTGTGAGCTGAACCGCCAGTTCCCTCGACAGCGGGCTGCCGTTGCCCGATCCGACGGGCACCCTGACGTCCTCCGCCTCGTCGAACAGGAAATGACCCAGTTCGTGGGCGATGGAGTTCACTTGGGTGAGTTCACTGGCGTGCTCGTCGACCGCGATGTAGTCCTGGTCCGGGGTGGCCAGGGAAAAGGCGCTGACGGTGGGCGGCATGTCGATGTACAGTACAGAGATGGGGTTGCCGCGCCGTTCGGCGACGAGCTCCACCAGACCGTCGATGCTCTGGACGCTGGAGAGGCCCAGGTCCCTGCGGATCTGCCGGGCAGCCGCATGGGTTTCGCGGCGTATGGCGAACTCTTCGCGGACCGTGCCGATCCAGCGCGGCCACTCGGGCCGGCGACGGCCCGTCCTCACGATCGGCCGCATCCTCGTCCCCCTCCACCGGGGCCCGCGGTCACCGCACGTCGGCTGAACCCATGCGGCCGAACCCGCGGACCGGCAGGCAACCCCTCGTCGGCGAGGGTGGCGGTCTGCGCAGCCCGGTGATCATGTTCGGGTGGCGCGGAATCGCAGGAGTGACGCGACTCCCGGCGAGTCGGTCGATGCGCGGCGCCCCGTTGCAGGAGCCATGCCCGGTGCGTGGCTCGAGGGCCCGTTTGCCCGGCCCTGGTCTCCGCTCCTGTGGCGGATCGCGTGATCCACCCCGTCATCCGTTCTCCTCACCTGCCCCGACAGCACTCCGGAAACCGCGTTCAAGTCACCAGACCCGGACAGTGTTTCAAAGCGTGTCGACCAACGCGTCGTCAACTATAGGTCGGGAACGCCGGTGCGTGGACAGCCCACCGCGGCCCGTGAAGCCGATACGGCGGATGAGCCGCCCCACTGCGGCAGGGGCCTCGGGGCTGTGCCGGGGCCTGTGGTCCGACGCCGTGCCGGGCAGGGCTTCCCGCCCGGACTTGACGGTGCGGTTCCCGGATTCGGGTCTGCACGGCACGGGCCCCCGTGCCGTAGGCTCGCTCCACGACCTGTGCGTGGCAAACGGTGGAGGGTCTCGTGGACGTGATTGCCCCCGAACTGCTCATGGCCCTGGCCAGCGGAACCGCGGGTGCGGCGGGGGAGCAGATCTGGACGTCCCTGCGGGATCTGGTCAGACGGCGGCAGCCGGGGCGGGAGCCGAGCGACCAGCGCGAGTTGACCGCCCTCGCCGAGGCGCCCGACAGCGCGGAGCGCGCCGCCGAGCTGGCCGGGGTCCTGGCCCGCCGTGCCCGCCAGGACCCTGCGTTCGCCCAGGCTCTCGCGGTCTGGCGGCGGGAGGCCGAAGCCCTGGAGACCACCCGGACCGGCACGGGAGATGTGCACAACACGATCTCCGGGGGCACTCAGAGCACCGTCGTCCAGGCACGGGACGTTCACGGCTCCATCAATCTCGGTGGCTGACGAGGCCGTGCACGGCCGGCCGGCGCACGGCAGGACCGGGCGCCGGCCGGACAGCGCGACGATTCCGGCCCCGCAGGCGATCGTGACAACCTCTGCTGACGCGTCGTGCCTCTGTGGTCTACTGTGAGCGACGTGCCCGAACGAGTCGAACCCTGCGCGCTCGCAAGTGAGTTCACCGCGGCGCTCGCTCGTCAGCAAAAGCTCGCCGAGCGCCGCGAGGAGGTCGTGACCAGGCTGCACGACGAGGTCGAGCGGCTGCGCCGGGGCGAGATGGAAACGGCGCTCGACCTCGTGCGCCACTCGCTGATCCGGCTCCACGACCAGATCCTGCGTCAGGCGGAACACGTCACCGGTCCGCTCGGCGTCGACGAGTTGCGTGCCCTGCTGACCGCGCTGGCCGACGAGGCGGCGGACACCGTGGCCAGGACCGGCGTCGAGCGATACGCCCCGCAGCCCGGCGAGGCGTACGACATGGCGTTGCACCGTCCGGTGGGACGCGTCGCCGCCGAAGGCCCCGAGGCGGACCGGACCGTGGCGCGCGTCGTGGCCGCCGGATTCGTTCAAGGGGAACGGGTCGTGCGCAAGGCCGACGTCGTGGTGTCCCGGTGGGAACCGGACGCCTCGTGAACGTCTCCGTCTCCGACGGGCGCACCGCGCACGACTCGCACAGGACAACTGACGGACAGCAGACGGGACGGGCGCGGACGCGGCCGTCCCGGTGGCGGGAGACCGTATGGCCGTGTACGGCATCGACCTGGGGACCACCTACTCCTGCGTCGCACGGATCGACGACGTCGGCAGACCCACCGTGCTGCGCAACCTCGAAGGGGCGGACACCACGCCGTCCGTCGTCTACTTCGAGAGCGCCGACAGCGTCGTCGTGGGACAGAGCGCCAAGGACGCCACCGTCCTCGACCCCGAGCACGTCGTCCAGCTCATCAAGCGGGACATGGGCGACGTGGTGCCGCGCGAGTTCCACGGCCGCACCTACACACCCGAGGAGATCTCCGCTCGCATCCTGCGCAAACTCGTCGAGGACGCGAAGGCCGCCGACGGCGAGGAGGCGCGGGACGTCGTGATCAGCGTGCCCGCCTACTTCGGGCTCGCGGAGCGGGACGCCACCCGCAAGGCGGGCGAGATCGCCGGCCTGCGCGTCCTCGACGTGGTCGCCGAGCCCGTCGCGGCCGCGCTGGACTACGGGGCCCTGGACGGGGACGAGGAGCGCGGGGACCGGGCCATCCTCGTGTACGACCTGGGCGGCGGCACCTTCGACACCACCGTGCTCACCCTGCGCGGGCGCGAACTGACCGTGCTGTGCACGGACGGCGCGAAGGAGCTGGGCGGCAGCGACTTCGACGACCGCGTCGTCGTGCACCTGGTGGAGCGGTTCCGCGAGCGCTTCCCCGACGTCGACGACCCGCTGTCCGACCCTCAGTCCGAGACGCAGCTGCGCAAGGACGCCGAGGAGGCGAAGAAAGCGCTGTCCTTCCGGGAGCGCTACACCGTCCGCGTCATGCACCAGGGCAGGGTCGAAGCGGTGGAGCTGACCCGGGAGAAGCTCCAGGAACTCACCGGCGACCTGCTCGACCGCACCATCGACATCACCCGCCGCACGGTCGAACTCGCCGCCGAGCGCGGTGTGTCGCGCTTCGACGAGGTGCTCCTGGTCGGTGGCGCCACCAAGATGCCCGCCGTGGCCGAGGCCCTGCGCACCCAGTTCGGCTTCGAACCCCGGCTGCACAACCCGGACCTCGCAGTCGCCCGCGGCGCCGCCATCTACGCCCTGGACCGGGCCGCGTACATCGTCTCCAGCGGTGAACTCCCCGCGGACCAGGTGCCGGACGTGCCGGAGACGGGGCTCACGCACCGCCCGTACCAGATCTCCACCGTGGCCTCGCGCGGCTACGGCATCCAGCTCCTGGAGCGGGGCACGGACCGGCACTACGTCTTCCACCTGGTGCACGCCAACGACCCCCTGCCCGTGTCGGTGACCGACGAGTTCTACACGACGCAAGCGGGACAGCGCAGCGTGCGCATCCGCGTGATGGAGCAGGCCGGCGTGGAGGAGTCCGAGGAGCTGGCGCACAACACCTGTGTCGCCGAGGGCCACCTGGCCATTCCACCGGGCAAACCCGAGAACTGGCCCATCCAGTGCGTCTACACGCTGGACTCCTCCGGGCTCCTCGGCGTCGTCGCCGCCGAGAAGGAGAGCGGCGAGAGGCTCGAACTGACCGTGCAGATCGGAGGCATGACGCCGGACGCGGTCGCCACAGCACGGGACGCTCTGAGCCGCCAGCGCTTCAGCTGACGCGGGGAAGGACGGGGGACCACGCCGTGCCGTTCGACGAGCAGCGCTACCGGCGCGAGGTGCTCGACGCCGGACTGCCGGTGACCGACGACGTGCGCACCCGCTACCAGTTGCCGCGGCGTCTGGACGGGCCCGCGGTCACCGAGACGGTCGCCGCGGTCCGCGCCTGCTGGCGTCGCAGCCGCGCCCGCCTCAAGTACCGCCCGGTCATCGAGGAGCTCGAGGCCGGGCACCTCATCCACCGGCCGCTGTTCGACGCCGCGGCCGGTGGCGATCTGGGCCCGCTGCGGGCGGCCGTGGCCGAGCACGACCGGCAGGCCGAGTCCGGGCAGGCGGCCCTGCGCGCGACGCTGCAGGAGGCCGCGGGCGGGCTCGGCCTGATCGCCGAGGTCACGGCCTCGGAAGCCGCCGCGGCACACCGCGTGAGCGTGGCGCAGGCACGGGAGCTGCTGCCCGGCCTGGGGCTGCGCATCGCCGAACCGGACCTGCTGCCCCGGGACGTGCCGCACCCCGCCTGTGCCCGCTCTGCCCGCCACCTGGAGGTGCTGCGGCTGCGCCACCTCGACGACTTCCTCGCCGCCGGCACCCCGGGGGGCCGCACCCCGCGGCCCGTGCGGCTCTTCGACGCGCCGCCCGTCGCGGCGGCGGCCCTGGAGGAGGCGGCCCGCCGCTGGAGCCGGCTGCCGCACAGTGCCGCGCACACTGCCGCCCAGGCCCTGGCCGCCGCCGTGCGCCGGGTGCTGGCCGACCAGGGCGCCGAGGGCCTCGCGCAGGTGCGGTTGTACGAGGTGGCGGTGCCGCTGCGGGAGAGGCTCGCCGCACGCGCCACCCCGGCCACCCTTCTCGCCCACGCCACCGGGCAGTTGTCGGTCGCCGAACCGGACGCGCGGCGGCTGGTCTTCGCGGTGCTCCACGAGGAGGCCGGGAATCCGCTGGAGGGACGGCTGCGGCGGCTGACGGCCGACGGGCGGCTCGCGGAGGCGGCGGCCGTCGCCGACCGCCTGCCCGCCGACGCGTTGCCCGAGGAGGTCCGCACCCTGCTCGCCCACGTGCGCGGGAAGCTGGCCGAGGCGCGCGCCCTGGTCGAGCGCGCCCGCGGACTGCCGGCCCGGGACGCCGACCTGGCCTGGGAGCTGCTGGAACAGGCGGAGTCCGTCGCCCGCGACGTGCCGGGCGCCGACGCCGTTCGGCGGGCCCTCACGGTCCGCCCGGTCTCCGGCCTGACCGCCACGCCCGGCGTCGCCGGCGTCGCCCTGGCCTGGCGGCCCAGCCCGTCCACGGCGGGCGAGCCCGAGTACGTGCTGCTGCGGACAGAACGCCACCCCCCGCGCGACCCGGCCGACGGGACCGGGCTGCCGCTGCCGTCGCCGCGGGCCACCTCGTTCGTGGACCGCTCGGCCCCCGCCTGTGTCCCGCTGTACTACGCGGTCGCCGTGCACCGGGCCGCCGAACCCGGCAGCGTGCCCTCGCCGCTCGCGCTGTGCGGACCCGTCACCTACTGGCCCGACGTCAGCGGCGTTGAGGTGCGCCCCGAGGACCGCGTGATCACCGCCGCCTGGACCCGCCCGGTGCAGGCCCGGTCCGTCGAGGTCGTCCGTGCCGGGCCGGACGGCGAGGACGTACGGGTCGCGGCCCGCCCCGACGGCTTCACGGACGGCGGGCTCACCAACGGCACGACGTACCGCTACCGCATCCGCGTCGTCTACCACACCGACGACGGACGGCTCGTGCGCACCGGCGGCGTCTCGCTCACCGCCACACCCCTCGGCCCGCCCGAGCCGGTCACGGGCCTGGAGATCCGCCGCGTGGACGGCGACCTCCTGGCCTCCTTCGACCCGCCGCCCGGCGGCGAGGTGCACCTCTACGGCTTCGGCGACGTACCCCCCTGGCCGCCCGGCACCCGGCTGCGCACGGCGGAACTGCCCGGGCGGCCGATCGCTGCCCGGCACGCCCCCCGGGGGCTTCGGTTCCCGCCCCCGGACCGGCCGACGGTGGTGCTGGCGGTCACCGTCGCCGGGGAACGCGCCGTCACCGGAGCGCACGCGGTCGCCGCCGTGCGGCCCCTCGGCACCCTCACCCTCACCCGGCACGGCGGCACCGGCGTGACTGTCGTCCTCGACTGGCCGCCCGACGCCGGCGACGAGGTCGAGGTCACCTGGCGGAGCCCCGGCGAGCAGGACGAACGGCGACGCACCGTCGGCCGGGCCGCCTACCGCCACGAGGCGGGCGTACGGCTGCCCGTCGCGGACGGCGCCGGAGTGGAGGTCGAGGTGCGGCCGGTGGCAGTGCTCGGCGGGCTGCGCGCGTACGGCCCGCCGAGCACAGCGGCGCTGCCCGCGCGCACCGACGTCGGCTACCGGCTTCAGCGGCACGGCCTGCCCGGACGGCGCACGGTCACCGCCGTGTTCACCGCCCCCGCCCCCGTACGGGCCGAGCGCCTGCTGCTGGTGCGCTCCCACGGTCCGGTCTGGCCGCTGGAGCCCGCCGACGGGGACCTCCTCGCGGACCTCGCCGAGGCGGAGCTCGGCCCGGGGCGGGACGTGCGGCTGTCGGCGCGGCTGCCCCGCGGTCCGGGCGGCTGGCTGCGCTGCTTCGCCGTCGGTGAGGGGCTCGTCCTGCGGGACCCGCCGCACTACACGCTCAAGATCGGCCGGGGGCAGGGGACATGAGACCGACGCGCCGTCGCAACCGGGTGTGCCCGCACTGCTTCCGCAACGTCACCAGGGCACAGATCGCGTACGTCTGCGCGAGCGGCACCGCCGCCTGCGCCGAGGACAGGGGCCTGGCGTCCGCCGACCCCTGGGCCGGTTCCGCGGTGTGCCGCACCTGCGGCCGCACCGCCACCCGGCTGCGCTGCACCGCCTGCGGGGGCCGGCTGCCGGAGGGCTACCTGCGCATCCCCGGGAAACTGGTGGCGCTCGCCGGCCCCGTCAGTTCGGGCAAGAGCACCTACATCGCCGTGCTCGTGCACGAGTTGCTGCACCGCCTCGGCGCCGAACTCGACGCGGCCCTGCTGCCCTGCGACGACGACACCATGGCCGACTACCACGAACGGTACGAGCGTCACCTGTACGAGGAGCAGCACACCGTCCCCAAGACCGCCGAGCACGACGGCGGGCGGCCCCTGGTGCACCGTCTCGGCCGCACCCGGCGGGGCCGCTTCGGGCGCGCCCGCGAGCAGGTGCTGACCCTGGTGTTCCTCGACACCGCGGGCGAGCACTTCACCTCACGGGACCGCATGGAGACCCAACTGCGCTACCTCGCCGCGGCCGACGCCGTCGTCGTCCTCGTCGACCCGCAGGACCTGCCCGGCGCCCCCCTGAAGGACGGGGACGGGGTGCCGGGCAGGTCCGGCGAGGTACTGGCGCGGGTACTCGGCCACCTGGGCGGCGGCGGCAAGGTGACCGTTCCGGTCGCCGTCGCCCTCACCAAGGCCGACCTGCTGTGGCCCCATCTGCCGGACAACTCCGCCCTGCACCGCGCCCGCCGCCCGGGGCCCGTCTTCGACGCCGACGACCGTGCCGCCGTCCATGCCGAACTCCAGGCCCTGCTGAACCGCTGGCAGGAACACCAACTCGACGCGCGGCTGCGCCGGTTCTGCACGGACTACCAGCTGTTCGCCCTCTCCACGCTCGGTACCCCGCCACAACGCGGTGGCGGCCTCGGGCACGGTGGTGTCGTACGGCCGCACCGCGTGGAGGACCCCCTGATGTGGCTGCTGCACCGCTTCGGCGCCCTCGACCGGGGACGGGGGTGACCGCCATGGCCGGACAGGCGCACTACACCTCCGCCCCGCCGGCGGCCGCCGGCCCCCACGGCGGTTTCCGCTTCACCGCCGTCTCCCCGGCGGCCCGCCCCGCGCTCGGCGTCCTGCGCCCGCTGGCGGGGTACACGCCCCCGCCGGGCGCCGTCCAACCCGCCGAATGCCCCACGGCGTTCGCCTACGACCGCCCCGACGAGGACACGGCCGTACTGACCCGTACCCGCTTCACCGGCCGGGACTACACCGGACGCCTGGGCAACCACTTCTGCCACGCCCTCTGCGCCGGCCCCGGCGAACTGGCGGGCCTGCGCCCCGTCGAGCTGTGGGACACCCCGCAGTGGGCACCGTCCCCCGCGCCCGGCGACGGCCACGCCCTGCCCGACGTGGCCGAACTCGTGCCCGGCAGCGCCGTAGGGCCCGACCGGGTCCGCCGGCTGCTGGCCGCCGCCGGTGAGAGGGGAGTCCGTCTCCTGGAGCGGCTGCTCACCGTGACCCTGCGGGCGCTGGCCGACGAGGACACGGGCGCGACCCTGATCTCCGCGGACCCGGAACGTGTCGTCGACTGGATCGCCGCGGTCTCCTACAGCCTCCCGGCGGGCCTGACCGCCCGTCTGACCTTCACGACGTACACGGCGCGGCCGGAGGACGACCACCGTCATCTCACCGGAACACGGCCCGAAACGGGGGAGCGGGCGCCGGCCCCGGCGTTCGACCTCGACGGGCTGGGGGAGCACGGAGGTCCGGAGCCGTGCGCGTCGGCACGCTTCCTGGCGGGTGCGTGGGACAGCGGGCGGCTGGATCTGGTGGACGCGGTGGCCGACCTGTGGGACGCGGCCCCGGACGAGGGCGCCGGGGCGGGCGTACGGCGGCTGCGGGCCGCATGCGCACTGCTCGCCCCGGACGGCGCGGCCGGGGACCTGGTGCAGGCGGCGTTCGCCCCGTCCTGGACCACCCCGACGACGCCGGACGTTGACGGGTCGACGGCCGGGGAGGACTCCGGGCTCGCGCGATTCGTACGGGCGGTGGCGGAGCTGCGGCCGCAGACGGCGGGTGTCCCGCCCGAGCGCGTACGGGACGCGGCCGAACGCCACCTCGCCACCCTGACGGCACCGCTGGGCGACGTACGGTCCGCGCTCGCGCCGCTGCCCGAGCCCTACCGGGACGCCGTCCTCGCGGGGCTGCTCACCGCGCTCGAGGACGCCGCCGAGTCGCGGGCCGACGTACTGGACGCCCAGGCGTGCGCCTTCCTCGCCTCCCTCGCCGACGGGGCACCGGGCGGGGCACGGGACCTGCTGGCCGAAGCCCCGGGCACCGCGCTGCACGTGCTGCGCCGGGCACCCGAAGAGCCGCGCCGGGCCGGCCTGAGGATCCTGCGGCTGTACCGGCGGGGGCTGTGGGAGGAGACGGAGACCTACGAGGCCCTGCGCGACCTGGTGCGGGCCGAGCAGCCGGAACCCGAGCGGGAACGGGGTCCACGGCTGCCGTGGCGGCGCGGGTCCGCGCGGGAGAAGGAGTGAGCCGTGGCCAACCCCGTCGTTCTCCTCATGGCGGTCGTCGTCCTGGCCACCCTGACCGTCGGCCACGGGGCGCTCGTGACCCTGCCGCGTCTCGTGCTGTCCCAACTGGGCATCGTCTGGCGGACGTTCGGCCCGGCAGCGGGCACCGCAGCCACCTCGGACGGCGAACCGGCGATCCCCGCCTACTTCCGCGTCACCGCGCTGCGAGACCTGCGCGCGGCCTGGTGGGACGGCCTCGACGAGCACACACGGCTGATGAGCGACGCCGAGCGGTTCATGGACCGCTGCGTGCGCGAGCTCGCCGGCCTGTCACGGCACGGCGCGAGGTGGGGACAGCGTTTCCTGACGGTCGTCCTGGTCCCGCTCCTCGTGGCCACGATGACCGCCGTCGTCCTGACCGCGACGGCGCTGAGTCTCCTCCCGCTGCTGTTCTCGCTCCTGTTCTGGGCCCTGTGCTGTGCGCTGTGGACGCTGTGGTGGGTGATGTGGGCCGCGGTCGAGCGGGCGGGACGCGCCCTGCGCCACGGGTCGGCGCCGTGCCCCTACACGCGCTGTGGACGGACCGTCGTACGGCCCGTACGCCTGTGCCCCCGCTGCGGCGCCCGCCACGGTGCGCTGACCCCGAACCGGTACGGCGCGCTGTACCACCGCTGCCGCTGCGGCGCTCGCCTGCCCGCCGTTCTCGGCGTCCGCCGCCTGGACGCGTCCTGCCCGCACTGCCGCGACGCACTGCCCGCCGGCTACGAGCGGGCCCGGGTCGTGGTGCTCGTCGGTGGCCCGCGCGAGCAGCGCAGCGGTGTCCACCGGCAGGGCCTGGCCGAACTGGGTGCCCCGCCCGGGAGCGAACCGCCGCTGGTGCGCTCGGGCCCAACGCCCCTGCTCTGGTACGACCCGGCCGGTGACGCGTACCGCAGTCAGGAGTCGGTGGCCCGGCTGGACGTGCTGGGCCGGGCCGACGGACTGCTGCTGGTGGTGGACGACCCGGCCGCGCACGGCGACGCCGTGCACGCCGTCACCAGGGTTCTGCACGTCCTGAGCGCCCTGCCCGCGCGCCGTCGCCCACGCCGTCTCGCGCTGCTGTACACCCGGGCCGCACGGGGCGGCGACACGGACGTACGCGCCGCGCTGGAAGCGGCCGACGGCGGCCACCTGCTGCGCGCCCTCGACACCACCGGTGTCCCGGTGAGGTGTGTTCCGGCCTCCTCTCTGGCCGGGATCCTGCAGTGGCTGGCAGGGACGCGCGGCGCCACGGGTCCGGGCGGGAGCATCGCCCCACCGCCCGTGCGCCGCGCCGCAGGTGTCACGGTGCGGCTGCCGCGCCACCGCGTAGCCCGGCACAGCCTCCTGGCAGCCCACCTCGCCGGATTCCTGGCCGTGCCGCTCGTCCTGGTCCTGCTCCAGGCGGGCGTCCTGCCACTGCCGGCGTTCCTCGGCCTGTCCTCCGCCTACGACAAGTGGCGGCATCCGCTGACCGGTTCGGTCCACCAGGTCGACCTCATGGCCACCGCGACCCGGGACTGGCCGAGGCTCAGCACCAGTTACGCGGCGCCGGGACATCCGCCCTCGGCGGCATTGCCCGGGCACGCCGGATACTGGTCCGTCACCGGCTCCCCGCACCCGGAGAACTGGCTGCGCGTCGACTTCGGGATGCCGCTGCCGCTGAGCGAGGTCTCGGTGGACTTCGACCCGGACAGCGTCGACGGGCCCTTCGGGTTGAGCGTCGGCCTGGAGGGGCAGGTCGGCGCCAGTACCGTCCGGGACTACGACTCCGGTGGGTGGCACAACCGCACCGTGGGAAGCGGCAACAAGTACGGCCTCGGCAAGACGTACGGCTACGACATCCGCTACCGGCACACCGTCGACTCCATCCGCATCGGCCTCGGCTCCCCGTACGACAAGGGCCGGTCGAAGAAGCTGCGCCTGCGCGAGTTCAGCATCCGCTGGACCAGCTCCGACGCCCTGCGCCTGCACCCCGCGGACGGCGGCCGGCTCCGCATCGAGAACACCACCGCCCGCGACCTCGCCATCGTGGTACGGCCGCCCCTGCTGCCCGCGGGCTGGCACGCCGTGCTCGTGGGACGCCCGCCCCGGGTGCTGCGGGCCGAGGACACGTACGAGGCGCGCTGGCGGATCACGGCGCCGAGCGGCGCCGAGGGCCGTGTCCCGCTCGCCTACGCGGTCGACGCCGGCGAGGACGGGCACACGGTGACGTCCCGCTGCCTGGCGCTGCTCACGGCCGCCGGAAGGTCCGAATCCCTCTGCTGAGGGCCTCAGCGGGTCCAGCGCGGCCCGGCGAAGGCGGCCAGGGCCGTGCCCAGCCCGTCGTCGACGTGCCGGGTGAAACCGAGCGGCAGCACGAGGTACCAGCCGTCTCCCGTGCGGGAGCGGCGCGGTGGACGCGGGGCGTCGGGAACCAGCCTGACCTGGAGCCCGTAGAAGCCCGCGTCCCGGCCCCGGAGGACCATCCGGCGCACGGTGATCTCCGCGACGTGCCGCCATCTGTAGGAGCGGCGCCTGCGGCCCGTGACGGAGGTGACGCCGTCCCGGGTCAGCTCCAGCTCGATCCGCCGACGCGGCATGGCGAAGCCGATCACGGTGATCAGGGCGCCGAGGAAGGGCAGGAACAGCATCGCCAGCCAGTTGATGGAGTGCTGCCACTGGCCGCTCACGCTGAAGCGCACGAGGAAGACGCTCAACACCGGGCCCAGCACCGCCCAGTGGGCCAGCGGCAGCCTGCGCGAGCGGCCGCGCAGGTGGTAATGGTCCGTGGTGCTCTCCACCGTGAAGTGCCGGGAGTCCGCGAGCGCGGGGAGGCGCGGCGGCCCGGGGACGGCCGGTGTGCTCCGCTCCTGGGCGCGCAGCCCCGCCAGGTGATCCTGCAGCCTGCGGTTGCGGAACCGGTAGGTGCCGCCCGACAGTTGCAGCAGGCCCGCCGTCCGCGCGTCCCTGAGAAAGGTCATGAGCGTCCAGGGCGCCCGCCCGGTCGCCGCCAGGGAGCACTTGGCGAGGAACCAGCGGCTCCACGGACTGAGCAGCACGAACATCGCGGAGGCACCGGCCCAGGCCGCGAACGCGGGCCACCAGCTGCCCGAACCGTGCGAGTCGAGCCAGAAGAGCGAACCGGCACCCACCCCGATGAGGGGAGCCACCAGCGTCAGCGTCGTGACGAGCGCGGTCTGCTCGCCGCGCAGGAGTTCGCCGGGGGTGGCGGCGTCGACGGTGTCGGCGGGCGCGGCGTACACGATCATCAACAGGATCGGCAGCACGGAACCGATCGCGAGCGCGACCAGGGCCGGGTCCGGCGACACGAAGGCGTACAGCGCGAGGAGGAGGACGACGAGGGCGGGACCGCCCGTGAGTGCCGCGAGGCGGACCCGTGGACCGACGCGCGCGTGCCGGTCGATGGAGCGCAGGGCGTGGATGAACAGCAGCGGGTTGGCGCTGCGGCGGGGCTCGGCGAGCCGCTGGCCGAACCAGCCCGCGGTGACGGACCGTGCGGTGGCCGCCAGGACGACGCCGAACATCACGTCGTTCGTCACGCTGAGGTCGCCCACCGGGGAGGTCTTCGCATAGCCGGACATACACGCTTTGATGACGACGGACAGCAGGATGCCGGCCGTCAGCAGCGCGGGCACCGCGAGCAGCCGGGGCAGCGGCGCCGCGTACAGCCGCCACCAGGCGAGCTCGGACTCCTCCCGGCGGCTGAGCAGCAGCGCCAGGTACGACAGCCAGGCGCCGGCCCGTTCGGCGTCCCAGGCGCGGGGCGGGTGCAGCCGGCCGGGGTCCGGCGGCCGCGCCGGAAACGCGGCGGGCACGATCCGGTCGAGCAGGTGCGCCTCGACGGCCTCCCGGGTGGGAAAGCGCTCCTGTCTCGTCAACTCGCGGGGATCGGCGGGGGACTGCTCGTAAGAGCGGCGCACCAGCCACACCATCAGGGGACTGGTCAGGGCCCACGAGACCGGTGCGGAGGGCTGATTGCGGAGGGTGTCCAGCAGGTCGGTCCAGGCGGCGGCACGGGCCGGCGGCCGGGCCCTGCGGAGGTACTCCGCCACCTCGTCCGGGCGTAACGGCAGCGACTCGATGACGGTGGCGTGCCGTAGGCCCTGGCCCTTCCCGTCGAGATCGGCGTACTCGCCCGTGCGGGAGACGAGTACGGCGTCCCCGTCGCCGCCGAGGCCCGAGTTGAGGGCGCCGAGCACCTCGGCGCGGCGGTGCGCGGGCAGTTCGTCGAGACCGTCGAGGACGGGCAGCACCCGCCGGTCCAGGACCAGCCGGCGGGCCGGGTGGGCGCCGTCCACGGGTGGCAGACCGGGGTGGTCCTGGTGCAGCCGGTCCACGAGCCACTCGGTCAGCGACTGCCGCCGGGTGTCCCAGGACTCCAGCGACAGCACGAGCGGGATCGGTACGTCGGGCTCGTCCTGGGTGAGCCGGCGGGCGAGCAGTTCGAGGGTGAGCAGCACGGACAGGACGGTCTTGCCGGACCCGGCCGTGCCGAGCACGACCAGCCGCCGCCGTGGGCCGAGCCTCAGGAACATCCCGGCGATGGTGTCCGTCCCGGAGCCCGCCGGGAGGTACTCCCCGGCGGACGCCACCCGGTGGCTGGCTGTCCAGCGCACGGGCAGCGGCTGCGGGTCGGTCATGTCCCAGGCGTCGGCCTCGGCCCGCCAGCGGTACAGGAGGCTGCGCGCGAGTGTCCGCTCGGCCGCGGCCAGCGGGGCGCCGTCATCGGACGCGTTCACCCGCACGTTGACATTGAGGTCGCCCTGGAGGATCCCGATCTGGATCAGGTACTCGGCAGTGCAGTCGACCGCGGTGTTGGTGATCTGCGGCCCACCGTCCGGGCCCGTCTGCCTCGACATGTACGTCCGCCCCCGTCGTCGCCCTTCCCACTGTACTCATCGGTCTCGCGCGTCGCCGGTGCCGGCTCAGTATTTCTTCGGCTTCCCGTGGAGGCGTACCGTGCCGAGGATTTTCATGATCGTCGAGTCCGGCAGCTCGCCCCGCACGCCGGTCGCGCCGAAGAGGCTCCATGCGACGAGGTCACCCGCGGAGTCCTTGAAGCCGAAGGTGACGGCCTTGCCGTCACTCGCGCACCTGTCCTTCTCGGGCGTGTTCCTGGACCGGGCCCAGGCGATGCTCCCCCTGAGACCGGACTTGGTCGTGTAGGGCTTCGCCGTCCTGTCGGGGACGATGCTCTTCCTGTCGGGCTGCGTGTAACCGCCGTACACCCACTCGACCACCTGGCCCAACGCGGCGTCGCCGGTGCTCTTGGCACCCTCGGCGCCCTTCGTGCCCGCCACCGCCAGCGCGGTGCCGTCCACCCGCCCGTCCTCGTCGGCGTCGGACAGGCACCAGTTCTCCTGGAGGACCGCCGTTGCGCTCATGATGATGACGACCTTGCCCCAGTTCTTGGGGTCGTTGTAGTCGAGCTTGCTGTTCTCGAAGCCGAACATCATGTCCGGCGGCTTGACGTCCCAGTCCGGCGGCACGTCGAAGGCCGTGCCCCACTCGGGGTTGACGACGACCTTCCAGCCCGGGACGGTCGGCTTCTCGGCCGCGCCGCCGCCCGGCCCGCCGGATGCCGGCGCCGAGGCCGTGGCGCTCCGCGGGGCACTCGCCGACGCCTGCGCGTGCCCGCCGCCGTCGGCGTCGTCCTGGGAGCCGCCCAGGATCAGCGAGCCGGTGACGCAGGCCGCCACGACCACGGCCGAGGCCGCAGCGACCGCGACGGCCTTTGCCCGGTTCCCGCCGCTGCCGCTGCCGCTGCCGCTGCCGCTGCCGCTGCTCGACGGCCGCGGCCACCTCGTCCGCTGACGGGGTTTCCGGCTGTGAGGATCTCGCTGACCCTCGGGCGGCTCTCCTGACGACATGCTCAGTAACCATAGCCGCGCCAGACGGTCGCGGAACTGACGTGGTGGTGCCCGGTGTTGTGTGAAGCGGTTCCGGCACTGAGGGTGCCCGACGTCCGCTCGTTCTCTCTCGAGCAACATCAAGAGGCGGTAACGGCATTCCATCTGGGCACGTCACGCGCCGCCCAGGACAGGACCGGCGGGGCGTCAATCACACCTGTAGACCTGCCACCGCCGGTCTGTCAGTGCTCGGGTCAGTTCGGCGTCGTACTGATCGGCGTCAAAACAGAACGCTGGGGGCCGCACCTCGTCTCTGGGCACCTGCCAGTCGGACCACTCCACACTCCCGCCGTGCCGCTGCACGAACACGGACAGGTAGCCACAGCATCCGCCGGTGCACTCAGGCTCGCCCAGCACGACACGTCGCCCCTCGCCGGTCGCCCGGAGGGCATCGTGGCTGTCGGCGGACAGCGCCTCCTCCGCGAACGGGCCGCGGCCTCCCTCCCCAACCGCCTCTGCCACTACATCCTCGCCGTCGATCCGGACCTTCAACTGGGCAGCCCATCGAGGGCCCGGCGGCAACGCACCGACCTCAAGCCGATTGAACACCCGAGCACCCTACGGGGGACCTGACCGTCACTGTCATGTCCTACGGCCGGGTGGGCACGTCCCGCCAACTACCAGTCGACGTCCCGAGAGGGATCTGCGGCCCGTGCCGTCAGTGCTGCTGTCCGGGGCAACTGCCCGACGGTGCAGGCGATCTGTCCTTGGAGACGAAGCGGCCACTTCCGAAGCAGGGTGGTACCCGGTCGCAGGCCGCGACGAAGCACTGGGTGCAGGAGTCTTCCGCCGCGGACCTCTCCTGAGCATCGCGCAGGGCTTGTCCGAGGCCGTTGTTGAACCGGGTGATGGCGGGCGTCTGGGGCGTCGGCCAAGGCGGTGAAGCCGTCTTCGGGGGCGCAGAACTCTGTCTGAGTGGCATCGACTGCCTGGTGGGCGCACCGGCCATCGTCGGGGGCATCGGGACAGCGGGCGCAGGGAACCACGGAATCACCGACGGGGCAGTTGTACGAGGTCATGAAACAAAGGGCTGCTTCGCAGGATGACGACGGAAGTTGGGCGCCCAGTTGGCTCAAGCACACCGTCAACACGATCGGCCACTACGGTGCGGTGGCGGCCACGCCCGCGGCCCGTGCGATGAGCTGCTGGTTCTGGGATTCGTGCGTGACGCCGGAAGCCGAAGTACCGCCGGCCCTGCGGAAAGTCGGCGCATCGGGCCCAAGGGGACTGAGGACATCACCGGAGACAATGGAGGCGACCGCTTCTCGCCGCGGAAGGTTGCACATGGAGTACGTCACAGCCGTATGGGCCGATGGTGGGTTCGCGGTGGATCCGAGGCCCTACCTGACCGAACTGCCGCGTCTGCGCACTGACCTACCCCCAGGCGCCCGGTCCTTCGCCACCGACCCCGGCCACTACGACATCGCGGCCGCCACCCGCTGTGTGAAGGATCTGGAGCTGGCCGGGATCCACGTGGCCACCGACAAGAGTGGCGGCTTGGTCCTGGAGTTCGCGCCCAACAAGTTCAAGCACGACTCCGGCCTGCGCATCAGCTACTCGGGCGTGACGCACTTCTCCATCGAGTACGGACACTCCATCGATTGGATGAGCGTCGACACCGTCCTCCTCGACGAGATCCTGCCCGACGAGGACGGCGGGTGCCTGCACGAGATCGCGCTCACCGACGCGTCGATCACCGTCCGGTGCGAGGATCTGCAAGCCGTGTGGGGGGACGCGAGCTGTGGAGTGGAAACCTGCCCGCCCCCCGAGCGACCACCGGCAACGTCCGGCTCCGGACACGGACCGCTGCCGGAACACTAAATCGGTGGCACTCGGGTCGGTGCCGCTCTATCGTGAGGTCAACTTCGCGCGGCGGCCACTGGCTGCCGCTGTCGGCCGAGTGAGGAACGGGAGGTGTGACCGATGGCTGTCTCTGTGACGGGCGCTGCCCGCGACCAGAAGATCATCCACTCCACCTCCGTGGCCACCGGCTGACCTTTCTCACAGCGCACACCTGCGCAGAGCCGGGGCCGCCCTTGTGAAGGGTTCCCCTTGAATCGCTCTTCTTCTTTGGCTTCTTCCGTGTCCTCGCACCCTCTGGCCCCGTACGGCTGGGACGAGGGCTGGGAGGCCGAGTTCGCTCCCTGTGCCGGGCAGGGTCTCCTGCCGGGCCGTGTCGTACGGGTCGACCGGGGCCAGTGCGACGTCGTCACCGCCGGCGGTCTCGTCCGTGCCGACACCGAGTTCGTCGTTCCCCGTGACCCGATGAAGGTGGTGTGCACGGGGGACTGGGTCGCCGTCGACCCCGGCGGCGATCCGCGCTACGTCCGCGCGTACCTGCCGCGCCGTACCGCCTTCGTGCGTTCCACCTCCTCCAAGCGGTCCGAGGGACAGATCCTGGCCGCCAACGTCGACCACGCCGTCGTCGCCGTGTCCCTCGCCGTCGAACTCGACCTCGGCCGGGTCGAACGCTTCCTCGCCCTGGCCTGGGAGTCCGGCGCCCAGCCGGTCGTCGTCCTCACCAAGGCCGACCTGGTGCCGGACCCGGTCACCCTCGCCCACCTGGTGCAGGACGTGGAGTCGAGCGCGCCCGGCGTGCCCGTGCTCACCGTCAGCGCCCTGCACGGCGACGGGCTCGACGTCGTCGTCGCGCTGGTCGGGTCCGGGACGTCCGTGCTGCTCGGCCAGTCCGGCGCGGGCAAGTCCACGCTGGCCAACGCCCTCATGGGTGCCGACGTCATGGACGTGCGGGCCGCGCGGGACATCGACGGAAAGGGCCGCCACACCACCACCACCCGCAACCTGCTCGCCCTTCCCTCCGGCGGCGTCCTCATCGACACGCCCGGGCTGCGGGGCGTCGGCCTGTACGACGCCGAGAGCGGGGTCGGCCAGGTGTTCGCCGAGATCGAGGAACTGGCCGAGCGGTGCCGCTTCCACGACTGCGCGCACGAGAGCGAGCCGGACTGCGCGGTGCGCTCCGCCCTGGAGAGCGGGGAGCTCGCGGCAAGGCGGCTGGAGAGCTACCGGAAGCTGGTGCGGGAGAACCAGTGGATCGTGGCCAAGACCGATGCGCGGGTCCGCGCGGACCTTCGGCGGGAGTGGAAGAAGAAGGGGGCCGTCGGGAAGGCCGCGATGGAGGCCAAGCGGGGCCGCCGGGGGTAGGCGCCGGAGACGCCGCGGGGGGCGCGGGGACTGCGCGACCGGTCGTGTCGTACCCGCGCCCGGCGGCGGTCGGCGTCCCCTGCCGTGCGTTCCGCACGCCCACCACCGCCATGTCCGATTCCCGCTGGCACCGCCTCCCTCGGCCGCCTCACACTGGAACCGTGATGGACGAGGACACCAGGTACGAGGCGGTGCGCAGCCGGGACGGGCGGTTCGACGGGGTCTTCTTCTTCGCTGTCGAGACCACCGGGATCTACTGCCGGCCCAGTTGCCCGGCGGTGACGCCGAAGCGGCACAACGTGCGGTTCTTCCCGACGGCCGCCGCCGCGCAGGGATCCGGGTTCCGCGCCTGCCGTCGGTGCCGGCCGGACGCGGTACCGGGGTCGGCGGAGTGGAACGTGCGGGCGGACGCCGTCGGACGGGCCATGCGGCTGATCGCCGACGGCGTCGTGGACCGCGAGGGCGTAGCCGGGCTCGCCGCGCGGCTCGGTTACAGCGCGCGGCAGGTCCAGCGGCAGCTGACCGGGGAACTCGGCGCCGGGCCCGTGGCGCTCGCCCGCGCCCAGCGGGCGCACACCGCGCGGGTGCTGCTGCAGACCACGCAGCTGCCGGTCACGGAGATCGCGTTCGCGGCCGGGTTCGCCAGCGTGCGCCAGTTCAACGACACGGTCCGGGAGGTGTACGCCTCGACACCGACGCAGCTGCGGGCCGCGGCTTCCCGGGGCCGGAGCGCCTCCCGGGGCCGCGACGCCCGCCGGGCGGCTCCCGGCGCCGGGATCCCGCTGCGGCTCGCCCACCGCGGCCCGTACCAGGCCGCCGCCGTCTTCGACCAGCTCGCCCACGAGGCGGTGTCCGGAGTCGAGGAGGTGTCCGGCGTACACGGCAGCCGCACCTACCGGCGCACGCTGCGGCTGCCGTACGGCACCGGCGTCGTCGCCGTGGAGGAGCGCACCCGCGTGCCGAAGGGCGGTACCGGCACCCGCCCGGGCGGCTGGCTGGACGCGCGGCTGCACCTCACCGACCCCAGGGACCTCACGACCGCGGTGCAGCGCCTGCGCCGCCTGTTCGACCTGGACGCCGACCCGTACGCCGTCGACGAGCGGCTCGGCGCCGACCCGCGGCTCGGCCCGCTGGTCGCCGCCCGGCCCGGACTGCGCTCGCCCGGCGCCGTGGACCCGCTGGAGCCCGCCGTCCAGGCCCTGGTGGGCAGGGCGGGCGCGGAGGACCTGGTGCGCCGGTACGGCAAGGTGCTCGACGCGCCCTGCGGCGGCCTCACCCATCTCTTCCCCGAGCCCGCCGCCCTCGCCGAGGTGGGGCCGGCCGGCCCGCTGGGCGCGCTGGCCGCCGCCCTGGCCGACGGCACCGTACGACTGGATCCGGGCGCCGACCGGGACGAGACGCAGGAGGCCCTGCTCGCCCTGCCCGGGATGGACCCGGCCACCGTCGCCACCGTACGCGTGCGTGCCCTCGGCGATCCGGACGTCGCGCCGCCCGGCGTGGGGGTGCCCGACGACTGGCGGCCCTGGCGTTCGTACGCCGTCCAGCATCTGCGCGTGGCAGGGGAGTGGAACCGATGACGACCGTGTACTGGACCCGGCTGGACGCGCCCGTGGGTCCGCTGCTCCTCACCGCCGATGCGGACGGGGCGCTCACCTCGCTGTCCGTGCCCGGGCAGAAGGGCGCGCAGACGGCAGCGGACGGCTGGCGGCACGACGCCGGGCCGTTCCGCACCGCCGCGGAACGGCTCGCCGCCTACTTCGCCGGTGAACTCGAGGAGTTCGGGCTGCCGTTGAGCGCCCGGGGCACCGAGTTCCGGCAGCGGGTGTGGGCCGCGCTGGACGAGGTCCCGTACGGCGCCACCGTCACCTACGGGGAGATCGCCGCGCGGATCGGCGCTCCCCGCGCGGCGGTACGCGCCGTCGGCGGCGCGATCGGCGCCAACCCGCTCCTGATCGTGCGCCCCTGCCATCGGGTCATCGGCGCGGACGGGGCGATGACCGGATACGCGGGCGGAGTCGACCGCAAGGCGTGGCTGCTGACCCTGGAGGGCGCGATCGCCGGCGGCGCCCCGTCCGCCCCGGGCACGGCCCGGCAGGTCACCGGCACACCTAGGCCACCGGCCGCCGGATCCTGATCCCGGCCACGTGCGCCGAGCGGCGCCCGGGTCCCCGGCCGCGCCCGTCGTCCCGGCGGTGTCCCGTATGCCGGGCCGCACGATCCGGCACCACGGCCGTCCTCGCCCACGCCACGGCTGTCCTCGCCCACGCCACGGCTGTCCTCGCCCACGGCCTGCAGGAGCGCCCTCCCGCTGGTCACGCGCCCAGATGTGCGGTTGCCGTGGCCAGGGCCGCCGCCATGACGCTCAGCTGGGGATTCACCTGCGGGCAGCTGGGGAGTACGGAGGCGTCCGCGACCAGAACTCCGTGCACCCCGCGCAGGCGGCCCGCCGGATCGGCCGGGAACCGCTCGGGGTCGGCGCCCGCGGCGACCGTGCCGGTGGGGTGGTAGGCCGACAGGTGCAGCTGTCGCGCGGTCGTACCGGCGAGCACGGCGTCCAGCTGCGCGAGGCTTTCGACGCGCGGAGTGCGGGGGAGACCCGTGAGGACTTCCTCGGCGCCCGCGGCGAAGAGCAGCTCACCCATGGCGCGGACGGCCCTCATCAGGCGGCCCGCGTCGCGAGGGTCCAGGTCGTAGCGGATCAGTGTGCGGTCACGGCCGAGGACGCGTCCGGAGGGCCGGTCCGCGATCATCGCGCCGAGCGTCGCCAGCCGGTCGGCGCCCTCCAGTTCGCGCCGTAGCTCGGCACCCACCCCGGGGAGGACGAAGGAGCCCATGCCGGGCGGGGTGGCGGTGGCCTCGATGAGGATCCCCGCGTCGTGGTGCTCCTCCACGCCGACGCTCTGCAGTACGCCTTCCCAGGCGGTGACGGGCTGCGCGAAGCGTCCGGCGACGCTGGTGGCCGGGTGCACGCTGAGGTTGCGCCCGAGGCGGGGATGCCGGCCGAGTCCGGAGCGGCGCAGCAGCGGCGGGGACTGCAGTGCTCCCGCCGCGACGACGACCAGGGGCGCGAGGATCTCCGCCCCGCCGTCCTCCCGGCGCACGCGCACCCCTGCCGCCCGTGGGCCCCCGGGCCGGTCCGCGTCGACGAGGATGCGCTCGACCCGTGCCCCTGTCACGATGCGGGCACCTGCGGCGCAGGCGTCGGGCAGCACGGACAGCTGCACGCTCTGTTTGGCTCCCGTGGGGCAGCCCACCACGCACTGGCAGGAGCCACGGCAGCCGGGCGCGTTACGGCGAAGGGGCGCGGCCCGCCAGCCCAGTTCCCGGGCACCGGTGAGCGCGACGCGGCCGTTGTTGCCGAGGACGTCGACGGGTTGGCTGGCCACCTGCAGGGTGCGCTCGGCCTCGTCCAGGTACCGGGCGAAGCCGTCCGCGAGCGTGAAACCGAGGTCCCTGGCCCAGTGGGCGAGGACGTGGGCCGGAGTCCGGTAGCACGTACCGGAGTTGACGACCGTGGTGCCGCCGACGGCTCGGCCGGTCGGCAGCAGCAGGGGCGGGGTGCCGACGGCGACGGTCGCCCCGCCGTCCCGGTACAGCTCGGTGAACCGGTCCAGGGGCGCACGCCGGCCGAACGACTCGGTGCGATGGTGCTGCCCCTCTTCGAGGACGAGGACGTCGAGTCCCGCCCTGGCCAGGGTCCGCGCCGCCATGGCTCCGCCCGCGCCCGAGCCGATGACCACGGCGTCGGCGGTGGAGCGGGCGGGCCAGGCCGATGCGGGTGTCAGATGCAGCGGCGGGTCCGGAGGCGTGCGGGCCGGCGGTACGGGGCCGTCCTGGAGCATCCGCTCGGTACCGGCCGCCAGTAGGACGGGCACCTTCAGCACGTCCAGCAGCGGGAGGAGGGCGGGACGCGCGGCGAGTGCGCGCAGCACGGACTCCCTTTCGGGCGGGGTGAGTTCGCCGAGGGAGCGGCCGGTGCGTGCCAGGGCGTAGGCGTCCACGCCGCGCGCCGCCGCCCGCAGTCCGGCCCGGGCGGCGGCCGGCGTCGCGGCGAGGAGCGTCTCCAGCCGGGCGGGGACGCGGCGGGGCCAGTCGGCGGTGCCGTCGTCGGCGACGAGCGCGGACACGAGGCCGGCGAGACTCATCGTGTGCCCACCTCCGCGTGGGCCGTGCCGTCGAGTGTCCACTCCGCCTCGGTGCGCCAGCCGCCGAACCACCAGCGCTCCAGCAGCACGTGCGCGTCGGCGCGCTCGCTGTTGCGGCACGTCGCGTGCCGGCCGTCCGGGTCGGTGTAGTCCAGGGTGAGCGTGCGGTCGGCCGGCTGCGTCACCTCGACCCGGATCCGGCGCAGGCCCGCGCGGCCGGTGACCGTCCACGTGGGCAGGCCGATGCCGGCGCGGAAGCGCCCCGCACCGGCCCAGCCGACGGCCGGTCGTTCCGGGCGGCGTGGCCAGGTGCGGCCGTTGCGCCGCAGCCGGAGGAAGACCAGGGGTGGCAGCCTGCGCAGGCCCGGGCGCATGGACACGGCCGCGACGATCTCCAGCACGTCCCTGCCGCCGAGGTCGGCGTGCAGCCAGGCCCATCGGCGGGCGTTGCCGTGACCGTAGATCCGGGCAGAGGCCCCCGGCGCCGCCGTGAGCTTCAGCACGGTGCCGTCCTGGGTGAACGTGCCGTCGTAGACGGCCCGCGCTGCCGGGAGCACGTGGGTGGCCGGCAGCAGCGGCCGCTTCCACGACCAGCGGGGGAAGGTGAACAGGGCGTCGTCCGCGGGCCGTTCCGTGAGGTCCCACTGCAGCGCGCCGTCCGCGGCGGACCCGGCCAGTCGCCCGGGGCGGACCGAGACCCCGTCGGCGCTGAAGCCGGGCTGCCCGGAACTCCAGGGTGCCGGGCCGAACCGGGCGTGCCGCACGGGGCCGTCCTTGGGGAAGACCGCCGCCCAGCCGTGTGCGTACGGCGCGGATCCGTCGGCCGGCGCGGTCAGTTCGTGGTGCAGCCACAGTCCGCTGCCGGAGTCGGGATCGGTGACCGTGGTGTACCAGACCTCGGTACGGCCGGGTTCACCGCGCCAGCGGGGCGCGAGGAGGACGGCGGGATCCTCCCGCCGCGGGAAGCGGAAACTGGCGAGGAAGGGCAGGAGCTGGGTGCCGAGGGGGAAGCGAAGGGTGCCGGTGCCGATCGGCACGGCGTCCTCGAGGACGGTGTACGGCAACACGGTCATCGAGGTGACGGGCCTGCGCGGGGTGATGGACTTCCAGCCGTCCAGCGTGAGGCGCCGCCCGTCGGCGATGAACGCGATGCGGTAGCGGATGCGGCGGCGCCTGAGCGGCGAGATCTCCAGCTCGCCCTGCGCGTCGGGGTCGTCGGCCCAGCCGGCGACACGGATCCGGCCGGTGGCGCGGGCACGGGTCGTACCGAGGGGCCTGAGGAGGTGGTCCGCCGGGACGGTCAGATCGAGGCGGACCGGGCGGGCGTGGTCCTCGTCGTCGAGCGTCAGCGTGCCGAGCATCGTCTCGTGGAAGCGGGTGCCACGGGCCGATGGGCCGCTGTCGCCCGGTTCCGTGCGTGCGGTCGTGTCCGCGCTCATGCGAGGGCCTCCAGCATGATCCGTTCGGTCGCCGTCAGATACTGCTCGGCCGCCCGGCGGGCGCCGGCCTGGTCGCCGGCCGCGACCGCCTCGACCACCGGCTCCAGGCGTCCGTGGGCCACCCGGGCGTCCTCGAACGGCGCCCTGAGCGCCGTGCGCACGGGCAGGTAGGCGTTGAAGAGGGTGTTGGTCAGCAGGACGTAGACGCGGTTGCCGGTGGCGCGGGCCAGGGCGCGGTGGACCTCGATGTCCGCGAGCTGAACGGCATCGGCGTCCGCCGCCTGTGCCACGGCGGTCAGAAGCCCGCGCAGCTCGGCACGCTGACGGCCGGTGGCCCGGGCGGCGGCGCGCTGCGCGATCAGCGCGCCGATGTGCCGCCGCACTTCGAAGACCTCGCCGATCCAGTCGGGGCTGTGCCGCACGAGCATGGGCAGCAGGTCGGCGCCGCCGAGGCGCAGGTAGTCCCGGACGCGGGTGCCGACACCGTGCCGAGTCTCCAGGAGTCCGGCCTGCGCCAGACGCCCGAACGCGTGCTTGAGGGTGGTGCGCGTGACGCCGTAGCCGTGGGCGAGCGTGCGTTCGGGCGGCAGATAGCTGCCGGCCGGGTGGCGTCCGGCCAGGATGTCCTCGCGCAGACGGCTCTCCAGGACATCGACGACGGTTTCGCGGGGCAGTGCCTCCACGCGGTCCTCCCAGTGGCTCAGTGGCTGAGCCACTCAACCAACGGGGCCGCCCGTAGTCAATGGGCATGACAAAAATGGCCTCGCTTCGCCACCCTCGGGGGGCGTCGGGGGTGATGGTGCCCACGAGAGCGGGATCACATCCTAAAGAGGGCCGTACCCCCTGGATGCCTCTGAACAGGACAGACGGCCCGGTATTCC